>CAMQZX010000163.1 GCA_947039785.1 uncultured Lachnospiraceae bacterium
ATATTACATAAATATGTTTTATAAAATGGGGTAAAACAAAAGGTGGGAATTGGGAGGATATTTCATGAAAAGCATGAAACATGCCATATCAAAACTTTACAGGGAAGTTTGGCGGATTGATTATTGAGAAAAAACCAAGTTCAGCAGATATTAAGGCAAAGAACCGGCAATTGATTTATCACTTTATACGGGAGAATACTTCTGTATCAAAGCAGGATATTGTATTTGGACTTCAGCTTAGTCTACCCACCGTGACACAAAATCTGCAATATTTGGTAGAAAAGGGACTTATTGATAATTCTGAAAAAATTAAAAATACAGGCGGAAGAAATGCAACTGCTTATACCTATCTTCCAAGTGCCAGGGCAGCCATTGGTATCTATATGACAGAACATCATATGAATGGAGTGGCTGTGGATTTGTTGGGCAATGAGATGGAGCGAATTCGTCGGAGAATCCAATTCAATCTGGAGGATGACGCTTATCTGCGGGAACTGGGCGCGTTGGTGATGGAAGTAAAGAAAAACGCGGGAATTGAGGATGAGGATTTGCTGGGAGTGGGAATTGCTGTTCCCGGTCTTGTATCCGACGACGGGGAATCGGTAATCTATGGCCTGACTTTGAATTTTACGGGGAAGACGCTGGAGGAAATTGCCAAATATATTCCTTATCCCTGTCAGCTGTGCCATGATTCTTACGTGGCAGGCTATGCGGAGGTGTGGGAAAGCCGGGAGATTCAGAATGCATTTTATCTCAGTCTTAGCAACAGCGTGGGCGGTTCTCTGATGATTGATGAAGAGCTTTATGTGGGGGATACCCACAAAAGCGGTGAGATTGGTCATATGATCATCGTGCCCCATGGAGGAAAAACCTGCTATTGCGGTAAGAAGGGATGTCTGGATACCGTATGTAATGCAGGTGAATTGGATCGGTACACCGATGGAAATCTGGAAGCATTTTTTAAGTTACTGGAACAGGGAGACCACAGGGCACATGAGCTGTGGAGTGAATACCTGGATTATCTTGCCATAGCCGTTGTGAATATCCGAATTTTGTTTGACAGTTATATTATTCTTGGCGGTTATGTGGGAGCATATATTGACGATTATATGGAGGACCTGTGCAGAAGAGTGGACGAGAGATTTCCCTTTGATGACAAAGCCGGGGATTATCTGCTGCCCTGTAAGTACAAGGTGGAGGCCACTGCAGCAGGAGCGGCTATTCGTTATGTAGATGAATTTTTGGAAACAATATAAAAGGGGCTGTAATGTTCCAGAGGCTTTATCTTTTTGCAAGATAAAATAAAAATGAGAAGCTGCTTACGTAACAAAACCGTATGTGTTCGTAAGCAGCTTTTTTTAAATGCAGAGCTTGTTTTAAAATTCAGGTTGCATTAAAATTCGTTTTTGCGCCAGCCGGAATCGATGCGGGCAATTAGTTCGTCAAAGGGCATTAAGCCACTTAAAGTGTCGTAAGCAGTAATGCAGGATGCGCCGGTGGCAGCAGACAACTGCAGGCAGCGATGGGCAGGATAACCATCGATGGCAGCTTTCAAAAATGCGGCAATGCTGGTGTCCCCGGCTCCTGTTCCAGAGAGAATGCGATCCGGCACATAGCTTTTTTCAAAATACTCCAGGTCCCCCCAGGATGTAAACTGAGGGTCAATGGAAGCCATAACCTCAGATGAGGCAGTCTTTAGGTAGATGCCGGGGGCACCGCATTTGATCATGACACATTTGGCCCCCCATGAAATCAGAGTATCGGCAAGGGGCTTGACGTCTTTTTCCACATTCAAAATGGAAGTGATGTCTGCTCCCTGAGCGCGTTTATTCCACTGGTCATAGATATTTTTGTCCATCATATACCCTAATTCTTCAATGCTGGGAACGAAGAAGTCCACATAGGGAAGAAGGTTTTTGATGATTTGCGTCCAGTCCTGGCCGGCAGCCTCGGAACCGTCCTCCACGGCAGCCATATCCAGGGAAGTGGTCAGTCCCAGTTCTTTGACCTTTTTTAGAATACGAACCAGCTCACTGGCGCCGTCCAGATACATGCTGCGCATAATAGGGGGATAGCCGAAGTGAAAATGTCCCGCCTGAGCGATGATATCAAAGTCCAGATCCTGGTAGCAGAAAGTGGCATTGCTTCCCATGTGATGAAGGAAAATCCGGTCGATTCCCGGAGGGGCAAGGACGATGGTATAGGAGGAGCTTTCCTTTTTAGCGTGAATCAGATGGTCGGCAGCGTCATAATCCCGGAAGGCTTTCTCTATGATAGAGCCGAAAGCATCGTTGCCGATTTTTCCCATTAAAATCACATCGCTTCCCAGCTTTTTCAAAGCAAGTCCTGTATTTGCAACCGCTCCGCCAGTGCTGACGGTGGCATTTTCTACGTTCAGTAATTTACCAGGTTTCAACAGATCAGAGACATTTCTGGTCTGCCCCTGGGCAAATCCGGGAGTGATATCCACACAGAGATGACCTGCAACGGCAATTTTTTTATTTCTCATACAATTGTAATTCCTTTCCGAATAAACTAAATACACTATTTATATTTTAGGGATTTTTCAAGTAAATTGCAATAGAAATAGACAGAAAAGGTAAGGCTTCTGGGAAATTGTTGTTACAAATGTCATCCTGCATTTGTGACAATGGACAGGTGGATTTTATCAGGTTATAATCTATAATAGAGTAAGAGAAAATTCAAAGAATGGGACAGTGTGCCATATGCATAGTTTGGATTTTCCAAGGTCAAGGTAGGGCCATGAAGGAATAACAGGAGGATAATCAGATGAAAAGATCAGAGATTAATGAAGCATTGAAACGTATGGAAGCATTGATTCAGGAGTATAATTTTGCACTGCCGCCCTTCTGCCATTTTACCCCGCAGGAATGGCAGGAGAAGGGGCATGAATACGATGAGATTCGTGACAATATGTTAGGATGGGACATCACGGATTACGGTTTGGGAGATTTTGATCATGTGGGTCTGTCTTTGATTACGCTGCGAAACGGTAATTTAAAGATGGACAAATATACCAAGACTTATGCAGAAAAACTGTTGTTTTTGAAGGAAGGACAGATGTCTCCCATGCATTTTCACTGGAATAAAATGGAGGATATTGTCAATCGCGGCGGCGGCAACGTATACATCACCGTGTACAATTCCACTGAGGATGGGAAATTTGCAGATACCGATGTGACTATCAATTCCGATGGGAAAGAGTACACAGTTCCCGCTGGAACAAAGGTACGTCTCACACCGGGTGACAGCATCACTGTATATCCTTACATGTACCACGATTTCCATGTGGAAGAAGGAAGTGGAGATGTACTTTTAGGGGAAATTTCCATGTGTAACGATGATGAGAATGACAACCGCTTTTATGAACCGGTAGGCCGCTTCCCAACCATTGAAGAAGACGAAGCGTCATATCGTCTGCTGTGTAATGAGTATCCGGCAGCAAAATAGACAAATAGAATAGTGAAAGTTTTGCTTAGCTTAAAGGCTTCTGTACCTGTGTGTGCGGGAGCTTTTTTTCATAATAACAATAGAAAGAAACTACTTGACAATAGTCCGAAATCGAAGACCTCTGTGTAAAAATGCAAATTAGAAAAAGTGACAAATGTAATATGAAATTCGTTACAAACTACAGGTGTAAAAAAATTCCAAAAAGTCTATGATAAACTCACACAAAACAAAGAACAAGGGAGGAAAGGTTCTATGAAAAGAAAGGTTTTAGCAACATTACTTTGTGCAACAATGGTTGGTTCCATGTTGGCTGGATGCGGTGGCGGAGACAGCAGTGCAGCTACTGACAGCGTAGCGGAGGATACTGCAGCAGATGTGTCAGAAGATGCAGGTGACGATGCAGCTGAAGCAGAAAGCTCAGGCGGCCCATACACCTTCGGATATACTTGTATGGATGGAACAAATCCATTCTTCGTAACCATTGAAGATGCCATTAGAACAGCAGTGGAAGCAAAAGGTGATAAGCTGATTTCTACCGACCCTGCAAATGATGTATCTCTTCAGATTACGCAGATTGAGGATATGATTGCTCAAGGAATGGATGGTATTTTCCTGAATCCTGCAGAGGCAGAAGGTATTCTTCCGGCACTGGATGCATTGAAAGAAGCTGGTGTACCAATCGTAAACTTTGATACAGAAGTGGCTGATATGTCTTATGTATCTACATACGCAGGATCTGATAACTACAACGCTGGTAAAGTTTGCGGCGAAGACCTGGTAGCAAAATGCCCGGACGGCGGTCCTATTATCGTTCTCGACTCTCCAACCATGAACTCTGTAGTGGACAGAACAAACGGTTTCTTAGATGCAATCGAGGGTAAAGGATTTGAGATTGTGGCACAGCAGGATGCAAAAGGAAATCTGGAAGTATCCATGGGTATCGCAGAAGACTTATTACAGGCACACAGTGATGTAGTTGCAATCTTTGGTGGAAATGACCCCACAGCGCTTGGTGCTCTGGCAGCAGCAAATGCAGCAGGTCTGACTGACTGCAAGATTTATGGTGTAGATGGTTCTCCTGACATCAAATCTGAGCTGGCTTCCGGTGAATCTCTCATTGAGGGTACTGGTGCACAGTCTCCTGTATCCATTGCTGAGACTTCTGTTGATTTGATGTACAAAATCATGGCTGGTGAGGAAGTAGAAGACAGATATCCTGTTGAGACTTTTCTGATTACTGCTGACAATGTGGAAGAGTTCGGCACAGACGGATGGCAGTAAGCTTTCCAGCTTTTAATTTAGAAATCTGAAAGTGTTTCGCTCCCCCGATGAGGGGGAGCAGCATTTTGTAGCCAGACAACCAAAAGAAAGTGTGAGTGGGTGATAATTTGAGTGATAATGTTTTGTTGAAAATGGAACATATACATAAACGATTCCCTGGTGTATATGCATTAAATGATGTAAGTTACGAATTAAGAGCAGGAGAGGTTCACGCACTTCTGGGAGAAAATGGAGCAGGCAAATCCACACTGATTAAAGTTCTAGGCGGTATTTATACAGCAGATGAAGGTGAGATTTATATCGATGGTAACAAAGTGGCAATCAACGGAGTAAAAGATGCCCAGAATAATGGAATTGCCATTATCCATCAGGAGTTAGTGCTGGTACCCTATATGACAGTGGCCGAAAATATCTTTCTGGGAAGAGAACACGGCGGCGGAATGTTTGTTAACCATAAGAAAATGACTGAAGATGCACAGGCATTGCTTGATGCTCATGAGATGAATATAAAGGCAGATATGCTGATTAAGGATCTGACCATTGCTCAGCAACAGATGGTGGAGATTGTAAAAGCCATTTCCTACAATTCCAAGATTCTGGTTATGGATGAGCCAACATCCTCGATTTCCGATAAAGAGGTAGCGTTTCTGTTTAAGACCATGCGGGGGCTGACAGCCAAAGGAGTGGGGATTGTTTATATTTCCCACAAGATGAGTGAGCTGGAAGAGATCTGTGACCGTGTGACTATCATGCGCGATGGGCAGTATGTTGGTACAAAAGTGGTGAAAGAGACAAATAAGGACGATTTGATTGCCATGATGGTTGGCCGGGAGCTGACCAATTACTATACCAGAGATTATCTGGAGCCAGGAGAGGTAGTGTTAAAGTGCGAACATATCTCCGATGGTAAGATGGCAAAGGATGTCAGCTTTGAAGTACATAAAGGTGAGATTGTGGGCTTTGCCGGACTGGTTGGTGCAGGTCGAAGCGAGGCTATGAAATGTGTATTTGGTCTCACTAAGGGATCCACTGGCGATGTTTATGTAAAAGGTCAAAAGGTCCAGATTAATAACCCGGTGGAAGCTATGAAAAATGGAATTGCCCTGGTACCGGAAGATCGTAAGCTGGAAGGTCTTTATCGAGTACAGAGTGTGAAGTTTAATTCTACCATTGAGATTCTGGATCAGTTTATCCATGGCGTTTCCGTAGATGACAGGAAAGAGACAGAAATTACACAGAATTATATCGACATGATGGCAACCAAGACACCTGCTCAGGAGCAGGTAATTGGAAACTTGTCTGGTGGTAACCAGCAGAAGGTAATGATCAGCCGCTGGCTTGCCACAAATCCGGATATTTTGATTCTGGATGAGCCTACTCGCGGTGTGGATGTAGGGGCCAAGTCTGAGATCTATGCAATTATGAATGAACTGGTGAAGAAAGGTATGTCCATCATTATGATTTCTTCTGAGTTGCCTGAGATTATTAACATGAGTGATCGTGTATATGTTATGGCTGAAGGCGTTGTGGCTGGATGCCTGGACTATACTGAGGTAACCCAGGAATCTATCATGCAATTGGCGGCAAATTAGTAACATGGAGGAGGAGAAATAAATGGCTCAAGAAATGACGAAAAAGGTAAGTTCTGCTGGCAGCTCCAATAAAGTGGCGGCCTTTTTGAAAGAAAATATGGGTATCATCGCTGCTCTGCTGGTATTGTGTGTATTTTTATCTGTGTTTCCAGCCACAAGCGGGTCCTTTTTAACATCGAAAAATATTTTTAATGTGTTAAGACAGATTTCCACCAACATGCTTCTGGCATGTGGTATGACCATGGTAATCATTCTGGGCGGTATCGACTTATCAGTAGGCTCCATTATTGCTTTGTCTGGTGTGATTGCTGCAGGATGTGTATCACGATATGAGCTTCCCATCGTGGCAGCGCTAATTGTAGGTGTTTTAATCGGTCTGGTGATTGGTGTGTTTAACGGTTTTGTGATCAGTACCACAACCATTCCGCCTTTCATCGTGACTTTGGCAACTATGAATATCGCACGAGGTCTTGCAAAGGTATATACCGGCGGTTCTCCAGTACGCGTGGTAACCAAAGAGTGGCAGTTTATTGGAGCAGGATATGTGGGATTCGTGCCGGTTCCGGTTATCATTATGATTATTGTGCTGATTATTACTGCACTGATTATGAATAAAACTAAAATGGGACGTCACATCTACGCAGTGGGCGGAAACGCTCAGGCAGCTGTTTTTTCCGGCATCAAAGTATCCAGAGTTAAGTTTTTCGTACACGCATTTTCCGGTGTGATGGCAGGTCTGGCAGGTATTATTCTGGCATCTCGTATGTATTCCGGACAGCCGACAGCAGGAGAAGGTGCAGAAATGGATGCCATCGCAGCTGTCGTAGTAGGAGGAACTTCCATGGCAGGCGGTTCCGGTAAAATCGGCGGAACAATCATAGGTGCTCTGATTATAGGTATTTTGAATAACGGTCTGAATCTGCTGAATGTCAATTCTTTCTGGCAGGATGTGGTGAAAGGCGTGGTAATTCTTCTGGCCGTATTTATCGACTACGTAAAGAATTCCAAATCAAAAGCGTAGACAAACGAAAAAGAGAGATATATATTATAAGGGGGGATGCCTGTGCATGTCCCCTATATGCATAGAAGGATATCTATTAATGATGAAGAGGAAATTTAGGCTGTTTCTGACTGTGCTGCTGGCCTTTTTTGTGTTGATTGGCTGCAGTGCGAAGGATGGAGCAGATGAGATAAGTATTGAACTGAAATCGGAGAAACCTTTGAAGTTTGGTGCCACTTATATGACCATGAATAACCCATATTTTACGGCATTGAATGAAAGCATCCGGGAGATTGTGGAGGCCAACGGAGATATTTTGATTACAAGAGATCCGGCTCAGAACCAGAAGCGCCAAAATGCTCAGATTCAGGAGATGATTGATGACGGCGTTGTGGCCATTTTTGTAAATCCGGTGGATTGGGAGAAAATCACCCCCGAACTAAAAGCCTGCCAGAAAGCCGGAGTGGCAGTGATTAATGTGGACACTAATGTGAAGGAAACAAAATATGTGGCGACGGTGATTCAGTCAGATAATTATCAGGCAGGCGTACAGTGTGCACGTGATATGATGTCAAAGTTGGATTCTGCACGTATTGTGATCATGAACCATTATAATATTCGTTCCACAACCCAGCGAGTGCAGGGATTTTTGGATACGATTCAGGGACATTTGGAGTACGAGGTGGTAAAAACCATAAGGACTACCTCAGAGCTGGAGGTATCTATGGAAGTTATGGATGAGTTGCTGCAGACGGATATTGCTTTTGATGTGGTTTTGGGGGGAAACGATCCCACCGCTTTGGGGGCATTGGCGGCATTGCAGCTGAATCATGTGGAGGACCGTGTGCTGATCTATGGAATTGACGGATCGCCGGATGCAAAGGCCATGATTGAGCGAGGGTATCTGGAGGGAACCAGTGCACAGCGTCCCATTCAAATGGGGAGAACAGCAGCGGAGACTGCATATCGACTTTTGGATGGAGAGGACATTGAGAAAGATATTACCGTGGAGGTTACCCTGATCACCAGGAATAATCTGTCAGAGTTTGACATTGATGGGTGGCAGTGAAGTATGAAAAAGACACATAAAATATCAATGATTAATTACATAATGTTGGCTAGTAACTGGCTGATTGTAATGACTGTATGCGGATTTATCTGTATTACTACAAACAGTATCTGCAATCATTTTATTGCCAGAAACTTTATAAACAAGTTGGCTGCTTTGCCCTGGCGTCCTGTTATGATCATGGTGCAGGCAGCAGTTCTCATGGCAATTTTGACTCTTTCTTTTCTGGGCAGGGAGTTTTTGTTTCGGGAGAATTCCAGAGTGGAAGTGCCATCTCTAGTGTTTGACTTTGTGGTGAGTATTTTGCTGGTCATGGTGTTAAACTTTAATTATAATGGCATTCTGCTGTGGGTGTTTGCCAACATTATTTCCCATACGAAGAAAAGCTCCGGGCAGTTTCTGTTTGTGATGCTGGCTATTTTGAGCTTTGTAGGTACAGACTTTGGCCTGATGTCGATTAATTATAATTTATACAGTATACAGGATTACATCAATTATTATGACGCCAAAATACAGTCCTATCTTCTGG
>CAMQZX010000164.1 GCA_947039785.1 uncultured Lachnospiraceae bacterium
AGCGTCAGATGTGTATAAGAGACAGCTTTTAAAGAAAACAAAGCAAAAGCTGTTATAATGAAAAAATTTTCGATAGCTGAAATTTCGGATTGTAGACGAGTTGGAAATATTTTAAAAATGCCATATCATCACAGATTATTCACAGTAATCTTTAGGATAACTTTAGCCGGCGAAAATATAATGGAGATATAAATAAGGATGAATCATGAAGGAGCTACTTATTATGCAAGATATCATTAAGGAAAGCGAAAAAGAGGATGCTTTGAAAATTCTGGTGGCTGAAGATGAGGTCATGCTTGCAAAAGCAATTGTCAAAATTTTAAAATTAAATGGTTATATGGCAGAAGCTGTATATAATGGATTGGATGCATTGAATTATATAGAATCCAGCGAGTATGACATGGCAATACTGGATGTTATGATGCCGAAAATGGATGGCATAACAGTGACAACAGAGGTACGAAAAAAGAGTTTGCAAATCCCAATAGTATTATTGACTGCAAGAACTGAAATTCAGGATAAAGTGGCAGGTCTGGATGGTGGAGCCAATTATTACATGACAAAGCCTTTTAATACCAAAGAGCTGTTAGCGGTCATTCGGTCACTTGAGAAAAACCAGATCACTGAAGAAGTGAAATTAAACTGCGGTAATATTATATTAGACCGCAAAGAGATGGAATTGTCATCTCCAACGGGGTGTTACCGGCTTTCAAAAAAAGAATATCAGGTCATGGAAATGTTGATCAATTCATATGGACATGGGATACGAAAAAGTCGGATATTAGAAAAATTATGGAAAACGGAGGAGGGTGATACGAATGAAATTATAGCAATATATATTTCTTATCTCGACAATAATCTGGCAGCGCTACATGCAACGGTGAAGATTTACTTACAGGGAAATGAGTATTGTCTTAAAGAGGTGAGAAATGACGTTTGAAGAATTTTACGGGACGAATTATGCGAAAATGCAGAAGGCTCAAAAGCAGCTTCAGGATATGGTTTATCGTTATGAGAAGCAGGTTAATAAGGATGATCTGAATCCTGTTATGTATCTTTCATCCCGCATCAAGCAGCCGGAAAGCATGCTTTTGAAATTGAAGAAACGAGGATTTGAACAGACATTGAACGCAGCACTCCATGATGTGTTTGATGCAGTTGGCCTTCGGGTAATCTGTTCCTTTGTTTCTGATGTATATGATTTTGTTTCCTGGCTGCGCAGACAGAGTGAGATAGAGGTTATAGAGGAAAAAGATTATTATGCCTGCCCGAAACCCAATGGATATCGTAGTTTTCATGTTCTGCTGAAAATCAAAGAAGGGGCAGGGAAAGATTTATATGCAGAAATACAAATTCGCACAATTGCAATTGACTGTTGGGCATCACTGGAACATCAGATAAAATATAAGAAGGAACTATCCAATGAGCAGATGATACGGGAGGAATTAAAAAGATGTGCCGATGAAATAGCATCTACAGATCTGTCTATGCAGACAATCCGTGATATTTTGATGAATGGGTAAAACCTTTAGTGCAGTTTTAGGAAAGAGTGCTATAATAGAACCATGTCTTTAATTCTATTTATAGAAACAATATAATGGATTGGAGTGAAGCAGATGAAAATACTAATCGCGGAGGATGATAACAGATTACTGAAATCTTTGCTGCATATCTTTACTTTGAACAAGTTCAGTGTGGATGGAGTGTCCGATGGAAAAGAAGCTTTGGAATATGCACTCACAGGAGAATATGACGGACTTGTTTTAGATATTATGATGCCTGGGATGGATGGGATTGAAGTTTTAAAAGAGCTCAGAAAGGAAAATATCACAACTCCGGCGCTGTTCCTGACAGCCAGAACAGAGGTTTCCCAGAGGGTGGACGGACTGGATGCCGGGGCGGACGATTATCTGCCAAAGCCCTTTTCAACGGCAGAGCTTCTGGCCAGAGTCCGGGCAATGCTCCGGCGGAAAGAAAACTATACCCCGGAGCTTCTGACCTTTGGAGGATTGACGCTGAACCGGTCTACCTATGAAATTTCAAGTCAGACAAAACGACAGGCGCTTAGCGGAAAAGAATACCAGATATTGGAAATGTTGATGGAAAAGCCGGGAATGATTGTTACAGCGGAACAGTTTCTGACACATATCTGGGGATGGAATACAGAAATTGATACAAGCTCTGTTTGGGTACATGTATCAAACCTGCGAAAAAAGATGGAAAAAATTGAAATTCCTGTCAGTATAAGGTTTGTGCGCGGTGCGGGCTATATTCTGGAGGAGACGTCATGATTTATCATTTGCAAAGGAAGGTCATACGCATTTGTGGGATTTCTGTGATTCTTGTATTTACGGTAATCTTTTTTCTGATCTATAGTTTTAGTACAAGACAGCTCAACGAAACAATGGATGCTCTGACAGACCGGATATCGGATAACGATGGCAGATTTCCGGAATGGAAGGATGACAGAGGCCATCCGGGAATGCCGGTAGGCGTACCAGACTTTATGACAATGGAGACACCATTCAGTACCCGATTTTTTACAGTACGGTTTGACGAAAGCGGCAGGGTGGCAGATGTGGATGTCAGTTCGATTTCTGCGATTACGGAAAAAACAGCGCAGGAATATGCGGAAGAAACCTATGAAAGCGGCAGGGAACGTGGTTGGATGGGAGATTATCGTTATAAAAGGTATCCCACAGAGCGTGGAATGACGATTGTTTATGTGGATGGCAGTATGAACCGTTTTATGTCAAACCGGATGCTTTTAGCGGCTGGCGTTGTCCTTATTACCAGTGCTTTCGCCATCTGGATCATCGTTATATTTTTTTCAAAGCGCGCAGTCCGGCCGGTAGCGGAAAGTTATGAAAAACAGAAACAGTTTATTACGGATGCAAACCACGAATTAAAGACGCCGCTGACCCTGGTAATGACAAATTTGGATATACTGGAGGCGGAAATAGGAGAAAATGAGTGGTTATCAGATATTCGCAGCGAGGGTGAGCGCATGAGCGCATTGGTGAACCAACTGGTTGTATTGTCAAGGATGGATGAGGATAAGACAAATCTGGAAATGCATGTTTTTTCCCTGAGTGATATGATTACGGATGTTATTTCAGAATTTCAGGCGCTGGCGCAGGACCGTGGAAAATTGATGGAGGCACAGATTGATCCGAAGGTAGATTATGTGGGTGACGAAACAGCGGTCCGCAGAGTAGTGTCTATTCTTTTGGATAATGCAGTGAAATATTGCGATGATAGCGGAAGTATCAGAGTCAGACTGGAAAAGCGGAAACATCCGGTGCTCTATGTGGAAAATACATATGCAGATGTGGGCGAGACAGAACTGGACAAGCTGTTTGACCGGTTTTACCGGGCGGATAAAGCAAGGACCTTTACCGGCGGATTTGGAGTTGGGCTGTCCATTGCCAAAGCAATCGTTACGCAGCATAAGGGAGAAATAAACGCTTATAAAAAAGATACAAGCCATATTGGATTTAAAGTGATATGGCGGAAATAAATGACATTCTAAAAAGAAAGTGACCATAGCGGTTGCTTTCTTTCTTTGTTCACAAATTTTTCACGGTTTTCTTTAGGCTGTCTTTAGCACCATTTTGTAAAATTTTAAAAGATGACAGAAATTTGCCTGTACCTTAGGAAGGCAGACGACTGTGAAAATAAATAAGGAGGGTCATTATGATCACGGTAGAGCATTTAACAAAATGTTATGGTGATTTCATGGCAGTCAGTGACTTGTCTTTTGAGATTGAGGAGGGGCATGTCTATGGTTTTTTGGGACCGAACGGCGCCGGAAAATCCACCACAATGAATATCATGACAGGATGCCTGTCTGCAACGGACGGCACTGTCAGAATTGACGGCTACGATATCTTTGAAGAGCCGCAGATGGCAAAAAAACTGATGGGATATTTACCGGAGCAGCCGCCTTTGTACATGAATGAGACGCCGGTGGAGTATCTGAAATTTGTCGGCGCGGCAAAAGGGCTGAAAGGAATGGAACTGGCGCAGCAGGTGGAAGAGGTCATTGACCAGACTAAAATCGGAAGTGTCAGACACAAACTGATTTCCGCATTGTCAAAAGGATATAAGCAGCGTGTAGGTATTGCCCAGGCGCTTCTGGGGAATCCAAAGGTTATTATTCTGGATGAGCCGACGGTAGGCCTTGATCCGATCCAGATTATAGAGATCCGTGATCTGATCAGGCAGTTGGGTGAAAGCCATACGGTGATCCTAAGTTCCCATATTCTGTCGGAGGTACAGGCAATCTGTGAAAAGGTGCTGATTATTGCCAGGGGAAGGCTGGTAGCTTTTGATACACCGGAAAACCTGGAAAAACTCAGACAGTCATCAAACGGCATTGATTTTATGGTAGAAGCGCTTCCGAATGAGGTAGAGGAGATTCTGGAAACGCTGGCGGTATATGAGGAATATACGCTGGATGAAGTGGAAACGGGACTTTTAAAGGTACATATAAAAGCGGATACGGACGATGCCAGGTCTGTATGCCGTCAGTTATTCTTTGCATTTGCAGAAAAACAGAAGGCGATTGTTGAGATGACCTCAAAGAAAGCAAATCTGGAAGATGTCTTTATTGAACTGACGGAAGGAGAGACAACCAGCGGGCTGTCAGTTATCGAAAAAACGGATATTGCAGGCGGGATGGATGCTGCAGATGAAACGGCTGTTCATTCCCTGTATGAGACAGAGGATATCCCGGATGGATCGGATTTGGAAGAAAGTGAGGTGGAAAAAGAATGATTGCAGTATGGAAGCATGAGTTGTCAAATCATTTTCATTCGCTGACAGCCTATATTTTTTCAGCGTTTCTCCTGGCCTTTGTAGGTCTTGGGGCGATGCTCTATAACATCCAGTCGGCAGTGGCAAATTTTGAGTATGTGTTGAGTTTTGTATGCCTTGGCTTTGTGGTGATCATCCCCATCTTGACGATGAAGGTGATTGCAGAGGAGCGCCGGCAGAAAACAGACCAGCTGTTATATTCACTGCCCATTACAACCTCACAGATTATTATTGGGAAATATCTGGCTCTTTTAGTTGTGTATCTGGTGCCACTTGTGATTATTTCCTTTTATCCGTTGATTTTTTCCAAATTTGGAGAAGTTTACCTGCTGACATCCTACGGCTCTATGTTTGCTTTTTTTATGATGGGAGCGGCGCTTATGGCTATTGGAACGTTTATTTCTTCCCTGACGGATAATCTCGGATTTGCTGCAGGAATTGCAATTCCAGTCATTCTTTTCAATTATTACAGCGTATCATTGGCTGAGTATGTATCGTCCACGGCAATCGGTTCTGCTGTTGCGCTGATTGTAATTGCGGTTATTCTCGGATTTGTGATCCGGCATCTGACCAGAAATGATAAGTTGGCTTTTGGAGTCGGAGCAGTTCTTTCCATTGCCATTGCTGGATTGTATGTGATGGACAGCTCCGGCTTTGAAGGTTTGCTGCCAGACATTATGACAAAGCTTTCGCTATTTGAGCGTTTTTATAAATTTGTGAACGGCGTATTTGACCTGACCGGAATCGTATATTATGTGACAGTTATCGTGTTCTTTCTGTTTCTGTCTGTGCAGTCTCTTGAGAAACGGAGGTACAACTGATGAAAAATAAAATTGCATTAAAAGGCGGATCCTATTCGCTGGTGTTAACAGGAATTGTATTGGCAATTTTGATCGCAGTAAATGTTCTGACATCCGTGCTGCCATCTACATGGACACAGCTGGATATCAGTTCCGCAAAGCTGTATTCCATCACCAGCAATACAAAAGTAGTGGTCAATGCACTGGAAAAAGATGTGACTATTTACTGGGTGGTTCAGGCAGATAAGGAAGACGATATCATAGAAAATCTGTTGGCCAAATATGAAAGCCTTTCGGAACATATTGAAGTGGTGAAGAAAAATCCGGATGTTTATCCGACATTTGCACAGCAGTATACTTCCGAAACCGTTCCGAATAACAGTTTAATTGTGGAATGCGGAGATAGCAGCCGGTATATCAGCTATGAAGAGATTTATCTGACAGAAGCGGATATGACAAGCTATTCCTATACAACCTCCTTCGACGGTGAGGGTGCGATTACTTCGGCGATTGATTATGTAGTCAGCGAAGACCATCCAAAACTTTATATGACAGAGGGACATGGCGAGCCGGAGCTTTCCGCTGTGTTTGCAGAACAGATTGAAAAGCAGAATATAGAAACGGTTAGCTTCACTTTGCTGAATGCAGATGCAGTACCGGAGGAAGCGGATGTGGTACTGATCTATGCGCCTACTAGTGATATTTCCGAGGAGGAGAAGGATATGCTGGTAGAATACACCGAAAACGGCGGTAAGCTGATGGTGATGGCAGGGCCGGTAGAAGACGGGGCATTGACGAACCTGTACAGCCTGCTTGGGGATTATGGTGTGGAAGCGGAAGAAGGCATTGTGGTAGAAGGCGACAGGGATCATTATGCATTCCGGCAGCCTTATATTCTTTTGCCGGAACTGGCAGACCATGAGATTACGAATCCATTGACAGAGAGTAATTATTATGCGATTATGCCGATTGCACTGGGATTAACCGTTACAGATACGTCAGGATATGTAACACAGCTTCTGACCACATCGGAAATGGCCTATAGCAAAGCTGCCGGGTATGCGATTGAAACCTATGAGAAAGAAGAGGGGGATGTGGATGGGCCGTTTGCAACGGCGGTAGCTGTTGACTGCGGCAGCGGAGGCCAGATGGTATGGTTTGCATCTTCTAATTTCCTGGAGGATATGTATAATGCTTATTCATCCGGCGCCAATCTGGATTTGGGCATGAATGCGCTTTCTTTTATGATTGGTGAGCGGGAAGCGGTAGCAATCCGGAGCAAATCTTTAAACTATAGTTACCTGACGATCAATGAGTCTACGGCATCTTACCTGAAGGTGATGATGATTGGCGTTTTCCCGCTGGCGTTTTTGGGATATGGCGTCTATGTGATTGTGAGCAGAAGGAGGCGGCAGAATGAAACGGTCTAAAAAATTATATGTATTATTAGGGGTACTTGCCGTCATTTGCAGTGTGACTTTTGGAGTCAGCCGGTATGAGCAGCGAAAGGAGGAGATTAAAAACAGCGATGAAATTATCCTGGAACTGGCAGCAGAGGATGTGACGGCGCTTTCGTGGGAATATGATGAGACAAAACTGGCTTTCCATAAGAGTGAGACGTGGCTGTATGACGATGATGAGGCCTTTCCGATCAGCGAAGAAAAGGTTAACGAGCTGCTGGGACTGTTTGAGTCCTTTGGCGTGTCCTTTATCATTGAGAATGTGGAGGATTACAGCCAGTACGGATTGGATGATCCCACATGCAGTATCCATGTAGAAACTGCAGAGGAAAGTTATGACGTGGAATTGGGCGGCTACAGTACCATGGATGAGCAGCGGTACATTTCCATTGGGGACGGTAATGTATATCTGGTATCCGCAGATCCCATGGAAACCTATGAGATTGAACTGAAAGACATGATTTTACATGATGAAACACCTTACATTGATCAGGCAGATAACATTACGTTTGCAGGAAGTGAAAATTACAACATTATCTATCAGGAAGAAAGTGATGATACTTATCATGAGGATGACGTTTATTTCGTCAATGATGAGAATGGGCGCCTGCCTTTGGATACGGATACCGTAGAGAGCTATCTTTCCTCTATCGACAGCCTGAGGCTAAGTAATTATGTATCTTACAATGTGACAGAGGAGGAGCTGGCTGTCTATGGACTGGATGATCCGGAACTGACAGCGACAGTGCAGTACATGGTGCCAAAAGAGGAGGAAAAGGATGATGACAGCACGGACGAGGAGGCAGAAGAAGTGAAAACCTTTGTCCTTCATATTTCCAGATCCGCTGAAGAAAAGGCCAAAGTGAAAGAAGAGGAGCCTTCGGAAGATACAGATACATCGGATGATTATGAATCGGAGGAAGAATCTGTGCCTGCCTATGTACGGGTCGGCGAGTCTCAGATCATCTATGAGATCACGGAAACGGAATATGAATCGCTAATGGATGTATCTTATGATAAACTGCGCCATCAGAAAATTTTCTGGGCGGATTTTGACAAGGTAACTCAGATTGATATTTCTCTGGAGGGCCAGACATATACTTTGATTTCCAAGGAAGAAGAGGAAGAGACTGTATGGTCTTATGGAGAGGAAGAGATTGCTGTGGACGATTTCCGGATGGCTCTTGCAGCGCTTACGGCAACGGAATTTAAGAACGAAGAGATCGGTGAGAAAGAAGAACTCAGCATGACACTTCACTTGAAGGATGAAAACTATCCGACCGTACACATTGGCCTGTACCGGCGGGATGGGGATTCCTGCATGGCTGTAGTGGACGGTGAACCGACAGCCCTTGTGGCAAGAAGTAAAGTTGTGGATTTAGTGGAAGCAGTCAATGCGATTGTACTGAATTAGGAATCAATGATTCTATGGGTGCCAGGGTAAGTCTGGCACCCGGTATGAAGAAAGGTGATGAATGTTGAAGGCGATTGCCGAATCAGAAAAAGGAAAGCTTCAGGAAGCCATCAGGAAAAATAACCGGATTCAGGTGGCTGCTTTATTGAAAGAAAAACTTCTTGAAGAAATGGACACGGAGGAAAGGGAAGATATTATTCGGGATGCGGTCAGCCTTTGGAGCATGGATATTATAGAAATTCTGGCAAAACGGCTGCCACAATTTACACCACAGATGTTCGTAGCAGACATCAGAAATTCGCATTACAGACTCTGTATGAATCAAATGCTGAATAAATATATTAAAAAATTTGATTTAAAATGTGATGAAGTACAGGAGTGGCTCTGTCTCTTATACACATCTCCGAGCCCACGAGACTACGCTGCATCG
>CAMQZX010000165.1 GCA_947039785.1 uncultured Lachnospiraceae bacterium
AGCGTAGTCTCGTGGGCTCGGAGATGTGTATAAGAGACAGTCTCACGCTCCTTTGCCCTGAGAGCAGCACGCTGTGCCCGCTCTGCTGCCTTTGCCTCACGAAGAGGTCTTTCCTCCTCACGTTTCGCTTTATAGCTGCTGACTCCTCCACCAACGGCTGAAAACAGCTTCTTAAAAAAGCCCAGGAAGGAACGCTGGGTCATAAAAATAAGGGAAATGATAAGTCCCAGAAAAATCAATACATAAGCACCAATCACGCCAAATGCAGTTGCACATACTTTGCAAATTGCACTGCCCACAATGCCGCCGCGAGTGTGATATCTTGCAGAACTTTGATAAAATTCAAATAATGTAGCAGTATTTAAATATCCTTCTGTCAAAAGCTGCATCAATGCACATAGAAACACATAAAAAAACAGTCCTGCAATCAGCTTTTTATACGCCAAAGGATTACGCTTATTGGACATAAAAAATGCGACACCGATAAACAGCACAAAAGGAAAAATATAAGAAGGCAATCCAAAAAGCCCAAAGAAGAAACTGCTGACTGCATTCCCCACAAATCCACCAATACCAAAATTACTCACCATCAAAATAATCGCAAGAGCCAGGACAATAAGTAAGATCACCTCATTGGTAAAGGTTTCAATGGGATCCGCTTTCTTCCTGCCGCCTTTCTTTCTGGTGTTTGTCTTTCCAGTGGTTTTTGATGAAGTTTGAGTTCTTCTCTTACCAGTTGTAGCCATAATCATCCTCCAAAAACATTTTCGAAACTATGCAGATCAATGCACAAGTTCCGTTGTTAAGCATGCGTGAAAAAATTCAGTGGACCTTTTCTAAGTTGCCACCCATGCGTGAAAAGGTCCGGCGGACCTTTTCTAAGTCAATGCACAAAGTTTGCCACGATGGAGATCACTCCAATCAGGAAACAATAATAGGCAAAATAACGGAATTTCTTCCTCTGCACAACAACAATCATAAACTTAATGGCAAAGTATCCCACAATCCCGGCAACAATGGCGCCAACAAGATAGATGCCACCCAGTCCCCAGGTAAGCTCAGAACCTCCAATTTGGGAAATCTCTAAAATAGCAGCTCCCAAAATGGCGGGAACCGACATCAAAAAGGAAAACTTCACTGCAAATTTTCTGTTAAATCCAAAAAGAAGTGAAGAAGCAATGGTCATACCCGATCTGGAAATTCCAGGAAACACAGCAAGCCCCTGACAGATTCCAATCCACATGGCATTGGCATACGTGGCATCTCTTGGAATCTTCTTGCCGGATCTGGTAAAGTCTACTACCAGAAGCAAAATTCCTGTAATCAGCAGACCGATTCCCGGTGCCAGCAGATTCCCGCCAGCTGCTTCCACCAGATGCCGGGAAACAAATCCAAGCATTCCCGTAGGAATCGTTGCTACCACAATCAACATAACAAACTTTCTGTAATTGTTATGTATGATTCTCTTATATGCTTCATTACTTCCATTTTTCTTGTTGTGAATAAAAGTACGAATATTACAATATACGTCATACAAAATACTACAGCCTTCCAAAAGAAGCCTCTGAATGTCTGTACGAAATGCCACAAAAATTGCAACTAACGTTCCCACATGGAGAAGTACATCAAATAAAATTCCTCCCTCCGTCTCAATGCCAAACAAATTCTGTATAATTGCCAGATGACCGGAGCTGCTCACCGGAAGGAATTCTGTCAATCCCTGCACAATTCCAAGTAAAATCGATTGTAATATACTCATATCTGCTTCCCTAACCTCTTACCCTATATTTTATCTTTTTGTATTAAGCCTATATACTTCAAAAATTATATCACAGTTTTTCCCATTACGCAAACTTAAAAAGGTCCACTGGACCTTTTACCCGTGCTTCGCAATAAAAGGCGGAGGCCGTTCACAAAATAGCCTGTGAACAACCTCCGCCCAGAACGTCAGTTAATTCTTAATATATCTCCCGACACGAAATTAGCAAACAGCCTTTGGAAGTCTCTCGTCAATCATATTCATCAGATTGTCGCTGTTCTTCATAACGTCAGCAAACGGAGCCTTCTCTACCGCTACCAGTGCAGCACCTTCACATGCCAGCACACCGCCATATACTTCGCCGATGGATGCATATCTGTATACAGGAAGTACATCGTTCATCTCTTCTGCGATGTCTACTGCATCATCGTATGGCATCTCAACTTCATATACATGTGCCAGTTCAGCAGCCACCTCCCAGTTGTTAAATACAACATCTTCTTCAATGGCCTGGCATACAGACTGGAGTCTGCGCTCTGTGTTGGTATATGTACCGTCGGCAGCAGCAAATCCTGTGCCAGGAATTACCACGTTGGCTTTCTTAGCCGTCTCTGTCATATGAGTATCCACAACTGCCAGGAACAGTAAGTCTTTCAGATACTTGGCATCAATATCCTCACCAAAGGTAATCAATGCTTTCACACCTTCCATAGCCTCTGCGCCTGCAGTGATTCCCAGATCAATGAGACCCTGACTGTTGTTCTTAGCCTTAATCTGAAGAATACCGTCACGTGGGCTTCCGATATGACCGGATACAACAGCGATGTCAGCCAGCAGTGTAGCAGCTTCCACAGATACGAAGTTCTGCTGGAATACGATCATGGCCTTCTTAGCACCTGCATACAGCTCAGCAACAGCCTTAGCATCCTCAGATACTTCAGCAGCTTCTACACTCTTAGCGAATACTTCAAAACCTTCCTTGCCAGCGCCCTTGCCCATATCAACTAACGCTTTGGCAACTCCCATTAAGAAGGAAGTATCATTGTCTGTATAAACAACCTTTGCTGCGAAATCAAAATGCTTCTGCTCATAGCCAACCGGATTGATCAGTACAACCTTAGCGCCATTCTTTGCAGCATCTTTCAGTTTGATACGGATAACAGGGTTCTCCTCTTCATCGTATCCCGCAACTAAGATCACATTTGTCATCATCAGCTCATCGATGGTGTTCGGAGAAGCATTGACACCCAATACTTTCTCAAGGGCACTCTCTCTGTTGTTGAAGCAGAGAGTCTTAGCACCGATGGCATCTGCAAATTTCTTCATCACATAAGCTTCTTCGTTGGTCATTCTGTCAGAAATGGATACTGCAACAGACTCTTTGCCGAATCTTGTGGCAATTGCCTCTGCTTTCTTAGCAACCAGTACAAGAGCTTCATGATAATCAACTTCTTCCAGGGCACCTTTCTCGTTTACTGCCAGCGGCTCAGTAATCTTACCGTCAACCACTGCACAGTCAAATCCGAATTTACCTCTTCCACAGAGCAATCCTTTGTTTACAGCGCCTTCCTTGTCAGGAACAGACTTAATCAGCATATCTCCGCAGGACTCCAGATGTAAGCTACATCCAACGGAGCAGTAAGAACAGGTCGTATCTGTCACATTTGTCTCAAGAGGAACAGATTTCTCGATGGACAGTCTCTCCTGCAATGCACCAGTGGGGCAAACGCTTACACACTGACCACAGCTGATACATCCGGATTCCATCAAAGGCTGCTCCAGTGCAGGCTTAACTACTGTGTCAAAACCTCTATGAACCAGACCAAGGGCACCTACACCCATAACCTGATCGCAGACACGAACGCAAAGTCCGCAGAGGATACACTTATTCGGATCTCTCAGAATAAATGGATGCTCGTCGTTATAATCTACGATGTTCTTGTCGCCTTCCAGTCTTTCCGGATGAACGTCATACTGGTTTGCGTAATTGATCAATTTACACTCGAAGTAATCACCGCAGCCACACTCCAGACATCTTGCTGCATCTGCCTGAGCCTGCTCTTCACTGTATCCGAATACAACTTCTGTAAAGTTGTCCTTTCTCTGCTCAGCATTTAACTGATCCATGGTCGGACGGCACATTCTCTCACGGTCTTCAAATGTCTTCTCTGTGATGTCATCTCTCACAACGGTATACTCTGGTTTGTACTCAATCATTTCTCCGTGGAGATATGCATCTACAATCTCGCTTCCCTTGTGAGCGTCAGAGATGGATTCAACTGCGATGGAAATCTTATCGTTACCGCAGTCGCCACCAGCAAACACGCCGGGAATCTGAGTCATATATGTCTTCTTATCGTATACGATACCTTTCTTTCTGGTCAGTTCAACGCCTTCAATACCCGTGGCATCTACAGCCTGTCCGATGGCCAGAATTACAGTATCAACATCAATTGTCTTAGTTTCACCTTCTACAGGTACAGGAGCGCGACGTCCGCTGGCATCCGGCTCACCAAGCTCCATAACCTGAAGAACCATCTTGTTTGCACGTCCGTTCTCGTCTGTGAGAATCTCTAACGGATTGGTCAGATTTAAGAAAATTACTCCTTCTTCCTCTGCCTCTTCAATCTCTACCATATCAGCAGGCATCTCATCTTTGGTACGGCGATAAATATTGTATACCTGTTTTGCACCCAGACGCACTGCGGTACGGCAGGCATCCATTGCTGTGTTACCGCCGCCAACGATAGCCACGTTATCGCCAAGATCCATTGCTTCGTTGCGGACAACCTTTCTCAGGAAGTCGATACCACCGATAACACCTTCAGAGTCCTCCCCTTTGCAGCGGACTCCTGTGGATTTCCATGCACCGATACCGATACATACAGCATCAAAGTCTCTTCTGATAGTCTCAAAGGAGATGTCTTTTCCAATCTTGGTGTTTGTGATCATGGTAACACCCATTCTCTCGATCAGGGCAATTTCCTCATCCAGAACTTCTTTTGGAAGTCTGTATTCCGGAATACCATAGCGAAGCATACCGCCTAATTTGGGCATTGCCTCATAAATTGTCACATCGTGACCTTTCTGACGAAGGAAATAAGCCATAGACAAACCGTAAGGTCCGCCACCGATAATAGCTACGTTCTTTCCAGTCTCAGGTTCGATGTCCGGCATAAACGGATCTTCACCGAAAATATCATTATCTGCGGCAAATCTCTTCAGCCATGCAATGGAAATCGGCTCATCAATCAGACCTCTTCTACATGCAGTCTCACATGGATGAGGACAAACACGTCCGATTGCTGCGGGAAGCGGAATACGCTCTTTGATCAGGCGAATTGCTTCGTCATACTGTCCGTTGGCGATCAGGCCAACATACCCCTGACAGTCTGTTCCGGCAGGACATGCCTTCGCACATGGAGGACGGCAGTCTCCGCGGTGGTTGGAAAGCAGCAGCTCCAGGTTAGTTTTACGAGACTCAATGACACGTTTTGTCTTAGTCTTGATGATCATTCCATCTGCGATTTCTGTGGCACAGGCTTTCCATAATTTCGGGTTACCTTCCATCTCTACCATACAAAGACCGCAGGCACCATAAACGTCTGTTCTTTCATCAAAGCAGAGTGTTGGAATAAAGATATCATTTTCTTTACATACGTCGAGAATAGTCTGTCCCGGAAGACCGAAGACTTCTTTCCCGTCAATGTTTAATCTGAATTTTTTCACAGTCTTTACCTCCTACATTCTCTCTACTGCATCAAATTTACAGGATTCTTCACATTTACCGCACTTGATACATACTGCAGGATCAATCTCATGCATCTTCTTCTTCTCTCCGCTGATAGCGCCAACCGGACATTTTCTTGCACAGGCGCCGCAGCCTTTACATTTATCTGTAATCTTGAAGGAAATCAAAGCCTTACAGGATTTAGCAGTACATTTGTGGTTGTAAATATGATCTTCATACTCGTTTCTGAAGTAACGGATTGTGGTAAGTACCGGGTTTGGAGCTGTCTGTCCAAGACCACACATAGCACCATCTTTTACTTTTGCAGCTAACTCTTCCAGTAACTCGATGTCGCCGTCTTTACCTTCTCCTCTTGTGATTCTCTCCAGAATCTCCAGCATTCTCTTGGTACCGATACGGCAGTAGTTACATTTACCGCAGGATTCTTTCTTGGTGAAATCCAGGAAATATCTTGCCATGTCCACCATACAGGTATTCTCATCCATTACGATCATACCACCGGAACCAACGATTGCTCCAGTCTTATTGATATCTTCATAGGTAACCGGTGTGTCAATCAGACTTCCAGGAATACATCCGCCGGATGGTCCACCCATCTGTACAGCCTTGAATTCCTTGTCGTTTTTGATTCCGCCGCCGATTCCGTAAATAACTTCTTTCAGAGGAAGTCCCATTGGAACCTCTACCAGACCGCCCTTCTTAATCTTACCGGCAAGGGCAAATACCTTAGTACCTTTACTCTGCTGTGTGCCCATAGCAGCAAAAGCTTCTCCGCCATTGGCAAAGATCCAAGGCACGTTGGCGTATGTCTCAACGTTGTTGATATTGGTTGGCATCTGCCAGTAACCCTTAGCTGCAGGGAATGGTGGTTTCAGACGAGGCATACCTCTCTCACCTTCCAGAGAAGCAATCAGAGCTGTCTCCTCACCACATACAAACGCACCGGCACCAGCTTTGATTCTTACGTCGAAGCTGAAGTTTGTGCCAAACAGATTCTTCCCTAAGAATCCTTTCTCACGAGCCTGCTCCATAGCAATTTCCAGACGGGTAATTGCCAGAGGATACTCAGCACGTACATAGATCACACCCTGATTTGCGCCTGTAGCGTAACCAGCGATGGTCATACCTTCCAACAGAGAGTGTGGGTCACCTTCCAGTACGGAACGATCCATGAATGCGCCCGGGTCACCCTCGTCTGCATTACAGACCATATATTTCTCTGTTCCAGGGCTGGATTTCTCTGCATTCCATTTGAACCAGGTCGGGAATCCGGCGCCACCACGTCCGCGAAGTCCGGAAACTTTCACTACGTTGATTACTTCATCCTGAGTCATGGATGTAACAACTTTCTTTACGGCCTCATAACCGCCTTTTGCTATGTACTCTTCAATTCTCTCCGGATTGATCTGTCCGCAGTTACGAAGAACAACTCTCTGCTGTGCAGATAAGAATTTCTCGTCTACTTCAGAAATCATCATTTCCTGTACAGGCTCTCCGCCTACCAGGTGTTTCTCAACGATTTCTTCTACTTTGTCCGGCTGTACTTTTACGTATCTTGCCTGAAGTTCTCCCTCGTCACCATATACGTCAACGATAGGCTCAAGATAACAGGTACCGATACATCCGGCTTTATCAATCACTACATTCTCAAGGCACTTCTCCTTAACGACTCTTTCGAATTCGTTAGAGGTTTTCTTAGCGCCTGTTGCAATACCGCAACTGCCTTGTCCGATAACAACTTTCATATTCTACCTCCTACGCTTCTTTTGCTCTATAGTCGTCAAGAATTTTCTTAACAGAATCTTTTGTCAGATTACCAAAAGTTTCTTCTCCGTCAGCAGTCTTAATCATCATGACAGGTGCCAAACTACAACATCCCAAACATGCAACGTTATTGAGAGTAAACAAGCCGTCTTCTGTAGTTTCACCATCTTTGATTCCAAGATGCTCACAAACAGCCTCCTCAATCATATCAGCACCATTTACATGGCAAGCTGTACCTTTACAAAGCATAATCAGGTATTTTCCGATTGGCTGCAATCTAAACTGTGCGTAGAATGTGGCTACACCATAAATCTTCGCTGGCTTAATGCCTGTCTTTGCGGAGATGTAGTTGATCGCATCCATAGAAAGATAACCATAGATATCCTGCGCTTGCTGCAGAATGGTGATGAGGCTTCCAGGTACTTGCGCGTACTTTTCCAGTACTGGCGCCAGTTCGGTGAAATTCGCTTCGGAATTTCCGCCGCACTGACATCCTGTGTTCTTGCTCTTCATGATTTTACCTCCTAAATGTATTTTGTTTATTACTGGCAGCATTTCCACTCACGCAAAATGCTGTCTCTATCTTTTTTTGCTCTTTTACAGTAAAACTGTTCCGGCAAATAAAGTCCATTTAAGATTATATCACAAAAAGTCAAATTTTCATAGTATTATTGACAAATCTTTCACGCTATTTTCTTCCTATTATATATCTGTAAATTTTCCCACTTTATTACTTGCATAATATCAATAGCTCTGTCAAAAGTTTCATTCATCTGCATTCATATCTCTGATTTCACGTTCCACCTCGATCATTTCATACAATTTTTTCAGCGCTTCGCTGATACCGCCCACCTCGTTAATCAGGCCCTCCCGGACAGCCTCTGCTCCATCCAGCATGGTTCCCACATCTTTTACAAGCTGAGTGGTGTCCAGCATCAATTTCTCCATACGGTCTTTTGTCATAAAGGAATGTTCTGAGACAAAAGTGGTAATTCGGTCCTGGGTTTTTTCCATATTCCGGTATGTTTGTGCCACACCGATAAACATGCCGTTGGAACGCACCGGGTGAATCACCATGGTGGCACTTGGTACGATAAATGTGTAGTCAGCAGATACGGCAAGAGGGACGCCAATGGAGTGACCACCACCCAATACCAGGGAAACCGTCGGCTTACTCAGGGATGAAATCATCTCCGCAATGGCAAGACCTGCTTCCACGTCGCCGCCCACAGTATTTAACAGAATTAAAAGCCCATCCACTGTCTCGTCGTCTTCAATCATGGCAAGCTTAGGAAGGACATGTTCATATTTTGTAGTTTTACTCTGGCTGGCAGCAGACTCGTGGCCCTCCACCTCTCCAATGATAGTCAGCAGATGAATGTGGTGTTTGCTGTCATTCTGATCCAAAACCACCTGACCCATGTCCTGAATCTGCTCATTCTGGGTCTGTTCCCGCTCCAAAGCGCTTTGCTTGTCATCCTCAAATTTCTGCTGAAGGCCTTTGTTCTTACCACCGCCCTTATTGCCTCCTTTGCCGCCGCGATGACACTGCTCTTCTCTCTCTTCCTCTTGATTTAAATATTCAGACATAATAATACCTCCAAGATAATAAGATTCCTGGAGGTATTATTTGTAAAAAGA
>CAMQZX010000166.1 GCA_947039785.1 uncultured Lachnospiraceae bacterium
CTACACTTCTAGCTTCGTCGGCAGCGTCAGATGTGTATAAGAGACAGCCAATATTATTATTATTGAAGTTATACGTTTTTTCTTCATCTATTCCTCCATGACAATAAGCCTACTGCGGAGCAAAATAGTGCTCCTTGACATATTCGAAATGTCCGTTAAATTTCTTGATTACTTCTTAGTATGGATCATCTCATGAAAGTTCTGATTTTTTCAATCAAAGTAATGTCTGCAGGTAACCATGCAACGCTATCCAGTTGCTCTTTTGTAAGCCACTTCGCAGCCTCTGCTTCTTTCAATTCTAACTGACCAGATACTACTTCTGCCCAGAAACAATCCATGGAAAGATGGAAGGTTGGATAATCGTACTCGATGGTATCAATAAGATCACCAACTTTAATTTTCGTATTCAGCTCCTCCATAATTTCCCGTACAAGTGCCTGCTGTGGTGTTTCTCCTAGCTCAATTTTTCCACCAGGAAATTCCCAGCCACCTTTTAAATCGCCATAACCTCTAGCAGTTGCAAAAATCTTATTTTTTTCCTGCATATCATCGCAGATAATCGCTGCAACGACCTTAATAGTTTTCATATTGAAAAAGCACCTCTCTTGTCATTATTATGCTGTGATATTCGACTGTAAGTATCTAAGAAGATCGTCTCGAACAGCCTGATGCATCTTCATCGTCACTTTAGTAATCGGCTGCATACGACCACGGTTATCTTCCTTCTTAGCATTTCTCGCTTCGACCACATCAAACTGACCCATGTAATAGAAGTTCACTTCCGCATCGCTCTTTTTCACTAGCAAATGCTTTCTGGCAGCGCCCATCACATCCTGCATGTAAGAGCTATCCAGTCCTTTGCCAATCTGTGAATCCCATTTAAAAATAAGATTATCTTCAAATGCGTCTGCATAGTCCGGCTTGCCTTCGACGTAATTCTTCTCGTCCTGAGCTTCTTCCTTATGGTACGTGATAAATATGAACACATCATCATCAATACGCTTCATTCCATACATAACAGAAGACAAATCTTTTCCACAATTCATGAGAAGACTGACATCTCTTCTGGAGTATTTCTCATACAAAACAAACGGACTATCAATTTTCTTACCTGGAAGATATTTTTCTTCGTATCTGGAGATACCCACCTTGATAATATCTTCAAGCTGCGTACGGAACTGCGCATGGGCAAGTCTTTCTGCATAGCTTGCCAGTCTTCGGATCATACCGGATCTGTCAGCTTCCAGGATATCAATGTGACAGAACTTCCGATACTCTGCTTCCTTGCTTACAAAGTAGCCTTGTAATACCTGAACGGATTCCTGCAGCTGTGGTAATTGGATTTCATATCCATAGGTCTGCTTGTATTCATCTGCAAAATCAGCAAATTCCACACAGTCCCTCTCAAGCAAATGTTTTAAAATAGCCAGCTCATCTGGACGCACTCCCGAAAGAATGGTCTTTGACAAGTATTCCAGTGTCAGCTTTTCCTGTTCATTTAATGTGTTATGATACTTATCCTTTTCCATTGCCTCCATAAAGGCATAGTAAGTTTTATATTCTTTGATAATAACCAGCGGATCAATTTCCTGGTTCTCATAGAAATCATAGAGAAGTGGAACTCGTCCCAGGCGGTTCTTAAGAGTGACATAACTCTCCTTAATCAGAGATCTCATACCCTTGATTTTATCGATAGACTTAAATATCTTATCTTTTGAAATCTCATCAAAATGTACAGTAGATGCACCAGGAATAGTACTGTTTCCACTGATAACATACTTTCGGATGGTATCCGCGTTGTAGCTACGATCTCCGGAAAGAGCCACCGGAATCATAAAGTTGTTATTATAGTTTCCGATAAAATCCAGGATAACAACATATTCTTTTCCCGCCGCTTTACGAAGTCCACGTCCGAGCTGCTGGATAAATACAATCGGAGACTGTGTAGGTCTGAGCATGATAACCTGATTTACTTCGACGATATCCACACCCTCATTCAGGATCTCCACAGAGAAGATATAGTCAAGCGGAGTCTTTCCATCTTTCGTCTCACCTTCATCCATTGCAAGGCGTTCAAAAGCTTCTTCTCTTTCAGCCTCACTGGCAGAACCATTTAATGCAATGGTACGAAAACCTCTCTCATTAAACTTTTCAGAAAGACGGATTGTTTCCTCAATACGACTACAGAAGATCAATCCCTTTACACGATCTCCGCTATAGCCAAAGTAATTTGCCTGCTCAATGATATGATTCACACGGTCATCACAGGTAATTCGATTAAAGTCTTCAGGTGTAAGCTTCTTTGTCTTAACAGCATTGTCATCCAGGCTATAGAAATCACTAATACCAAAATAATGGAACGGGCACAGAAGCTGGTCTTCCATGGCCTGCTGCAGACGGATCTCATGAGCGATCTGATAATTGAACAGCTCATAGATATTTCTGCCTTCAATATTGTCATCCCGTTTATCCGGAGTCGCTGTCATTCCTAAGAAAAGCTTTGGCTCAAAGTAAGACATTACCTTCTGATAGGTATCTGCACTACTGTGATGTGCTTCATCCAGAATAATGCAGTCAAATGCATCCTTGGGATACTGGAACAGATGGGCATCTCGATTCAATGTCTGAACAGTAGCAAATATATAATCTTTGTCATATTCATGATAACCGGCACCCACTAATCCCATGCTGATCTTACGATCAAAAACTCTCTCATAAGACTTCTTCGTCTGGCGGGCAAGCTGTCCTCTATGTACAAGAAACAGAACTCTCTTAAATCCCAGCTCACGCATGGCAAATGCGGAAGCGTAAGTCTTTCCGGTACCAGTGGCTGAGATCAAAAGCGCTCTCTCTTCCCCTGCTGCCAAAATCTTCCTAAGATTTACAATAAACTGCTCCTGCATGGAGTTTGGTTTTAATCTATACTTTTCAAGAGATGGGATTTCTTCTCTTTTGGCAATTTCTCTCTGATGCTTGATGATGTTATATCGTTCCTGATACACCTCATAAAACTCATCATAGGAAAGTGCATACTCGCTATCCCAAAGACTCTTGAATTCTTTCACAATTTCCTGGGCCACTTCACCATTCTCCGTGGAAATCAGCTTGGTGTTCCACTCTTTATTCACTGTCAGTGCGGCTGCAGTCATGTTGGAACTACCCAGGATAATTCGATAAATTTCTTCTTTTTTGAAAATATAGCCCTTTGTATGAAAGCCTTCCTGAGCTGCTTCCACATCATACATCTTAAGCGTGATGTTCTTAAGCCTATTCAGCTTCTCAAGAGCTTTTGGTTCACTAAAATTCAAATAATTCGTAGTCAGAATCTGACCTGGAATCCCCTTTTCTTCCAGCTCCTTTAATGTCTGAAGAAGTGGTGTCACACCACCCATGGTAATAAAAGCAACACTGATCTGGAACTGCTCACAACGGAGCAATTCTTCCTCGATGGATGAGATTACTTTCTTACCTTCCACAGGATTATTGGATACGAATCCTGGCTTGTATGCCAGGTTCGCAGCAACGGATCCATCTATATATGCGGCACGGAGGCCGTTTTGTAATTCAGTTATTTTTAATTTATCCATACACGTACCTCGTTTCTATTTTTATATACGTGTATCAACACACGTATTGGTACGGGATTATCCACTATTATTTCTTCCTTGCAAATACATTCATCCAGATTTCTTCTACTCTTCCCGGACGAACATCTATGCTTTCTCTTATCTCTAAAATGTCAAATCTATCATCAAGAATACTTCGCAGATAAGCTTCATCTGCATCCGTAAATCTTCGTTCTCCTCTATAACGTTCCCCGACACCTTTTTTGAAAGATGCATAAAGAACACCATCAGTTTTTAACGCCATATGAAGACGAGAAATTACATCCGGCATTGATTCCATTGTCAAATGAAGTAATGACGCACATGCCCAGGTTCCATCAAACAGATCAATATAATCCAGTTCTTCAAATCGACATAAGCGTACCTGCTGCCCAAGTAAAGTAGATGCACATTTGCACATCTCCTCAGAAGCATCAAATGCTTCCACATGAAATCCCAGGTTTTTTAAAGCAAGACTGTCACGCCCGCTTCCGCATCCAGCATCTAGCACATGTCCACCTGCTGGCAGCAAATTTGTAAAGTCCGCCAGTTGCAAAGACATATCCGCATTCACGGTTGTCTCGTAGAAACTCTGGGCATTTTTATTATAATATTCCACTGTTTTGTCTATCATAGCTCCACTCCCTGAAACCGCAGTTGACGGCAGATTCGTAAACCGGTCTGATTACATGCTCTAATCGCCCCTTAAATTCCGGTGCTGTAAGACCGGAAACATATAACTGATTGCGTATCTCCTGGTTGTTCAGATGATATAAAGCGCACTTCTCAAATTCTTTGGATACACTCTCATACTTGCCACGCATAACGTAGGCTCTGTACTCGATTTCGCCCAACTTATCGAAATACTGATCCCATTTCGGAAGCAAATTACTCTTGCAGCTATTGATGGATCTGGTCGTCGGATGAAGATTCCACAGCTCATCATGCGCAACATACTGCCATGGAACAAAATGATCTACAGAGATTACTTCATTGGACAAATCTACATCAGCATATATATCATGAAGCGATGGATCCAGTTTAATGATCAGCTTCCAGTACTTTCGCACTCTTTCAATATCTCGAGCTACCGGAACTTCAATCTTATCGGCAATACCAGGAACGCTTGGATTCTTATTCTGCAAATACTGAATCAGCCTCAGCTTCGTCCAGCCAAACAGAATCTCCTTATGTTTCTCAAGATAACTACTCCAAAGTGGATCCACCTCAATAACTGTATCCAGACCCTGAATCAAAATGAAATAATACATCAAACGCTTCTGCTGATTGATCAACGAAGTCAGACTATCCTTTGGTCCATACCAGGTCTTACGATCAATATCAATAGCATCGTAAAATGGAACCTGCAAACGGTATGGTACATTCAGCGTCAGATCACGTTTATATTTCAAAATGTTCTTATCTTCTGTAGTTCTAAGAAATTCCAGAATCTTCTCACGTTTCTCGGACGGCATCATCTGGTAATTCTGGTAGATGTATTTCACAACCTCTTCCAGGTTATCTGTAATACCAAGCGGAATTTAGTGCTTCGGACAAAAAGGAACAGTCTATTTTATCCCAACTATAAATAATGGGTATTTGTATTTTGAAAAATCAAATCAATCTTTGCCGTTAATATCAGTATAAGTTGCGGCGAAGATATTTTCTTTCTCAATCTCATCAGATGTTTCTAAAACACCTTCAATTCTTCCCTCTTTGCATAATTCTGCGATGCGTCTTCTTGTAATATTCCATTTTTCAGACATCTCTACAGTAGTTAAAAAGCCCATAGTCGTCTCCTTCGCCTATTTGTCCCATCTTATTCATTATATTCCGTTATGGGAATGTTTTCAATTTTAAATTAGAATTCATATGACAAATATACACCAAAAAATGACGAATAGTCGAGACTTCATTATCAGTCTCAGCTATTACCCAAATCTAGAAATCAAACTCTTCTGGATCCAATCCCGCATCTTCCAGAACTTCTCTTCTTTCATTCGGATCCATAAACTCCAACTTATCATAATCAAGATCCAATGCCGATGTGCGCATCGCGCAATATGAAAATTACGCCCGCACTCCAAAGCCGGAATTGATCAGCAAACTGGCTGATGTTCTTGAAGTTGCCCCGGAATATTTATCTACGCCGGTACCATCCACGCCTAAAGAAATACTGGTAATGGAATTCTGGTAGGAAGAATTATCAAGCAAATCATAAACCGTCCCATCAAAAAAGTCCTCTTCCAGAACATTGTTATGTGCTCTGAAAGAGGATTCTCATGTAATCACTGCTTATGATTTTGATAAGATATACGCTTCAATCGCTTGATTTGCAAACACTGCAGTTCCTTCTCCACCCATTTTATCAATGTGGGTTGTCATATCACCGCCGCCTGCATACATCTGACCAATCCCCTCCAGGATTTCATCCGTACAGGTATAGAAATTGTCGGTAATATAATTCTGCAGTTTCTTTACAAGTGCCTGGGCTTCTTCCGATTCCGGACTTCCATCCTTCACCTTACCCAACTCCACGAAGATGTCCATCATCTGCATGCCAATCACCTTCTCTTCTTCTCTGGAACGTCCGGCAGATTTCTGTTCATATTCCTTCCAGGCTTCGGTTTTGCCCCAGGACTCTTTTGCCTGAGCAGCGTATTCATCTATCTTTCTTGTATCAAAAGCTTCGAAACTAAGCTTGCTCATTTTACTCACTCCAATCATTTTGATTCCAGTCGCGAGATCGATGAGATTCTCCAGATGCGCCTTGCGTAGCTGCAGGAGTTTGATCTGCTGCTCCAGTGCTTTGCTCCGATCAAAGGTAGGATCATCTAGAATTTCTTTGATATCCTTCAGAGGAAATTGAAGTTCTTTGAAAAGCAAGATCATCTGCAGTCGTTCCAGCGCCTTATCGTCATAAAGTCTGTAACCTGCAGCTGTGACTTCTGTGGCCGGCAGAAGACCAATCTTGTCGTAATGGTGCAGGGATCGTATACTCACCCCTGACATATCGCTTACTTCTTTTACTGTCATCATGATATCAAACCTTCTTTCTCGTTCCTGTTGAATACATGATAAACTATGACATTGTGTCAGGGTCAACATCTTTTTTTAAAAAATAAACTTCCCTGTCATAATCCTTGAAGGCAGCTCCCAGGATACGGATGACATCCTGAGGATTCTGGATCTTCTCATCACTAAGAAGCGGTGCTTCCAGGACCATACGTACCGATACCTGTTGTTTCATCTTTCGGATTATCCTTATCCTGATTATCTGTGCCATCCGGGAAGCCGATGTCTATGATATCTGCATAGGCTTCTTTATTTTCCACGAATTGGCTGAAATAATCATAAAGGTATTTCCCACATACACCGATCAGGCTGCAACAGAGCATCAACACGATCAGCTTCCATGTCTTCATTTTATAAATCACCTCTTTCTGGGCAAAGAAAAAGTGATGACCACGAATGATCACCACTTACATCTATAATTTTTATCTCTTTTTATAAAGGACAAGCTCTGGATTTGCACCTTCTACTTCATATGTACAAATCATAATAAAATCCATATTCGCTAAGATCCCAAAACATCGATCCCCACCAAATTCTGATTCTAATTGATTACCCAGATATGTTGTCTGATCATCAAGGAATTTTACTTTTCTCCCATTTGGTAAAGGATACTCAAGGTTAACGTACTTACCGACAAGAGCATTTAATTTCTCAACCTTTGGCATTCCATCAATATGAAGCGCATTGATCTCCTCGATCAGTTGTTTCTTGAACATTTCAAACTGGCCATCATCGCTAAGTTCTTCATAACGCTTCCAATAATCCAGGGTTGGAAGTGTTGCCCTCATATGTGTACGTGCCTGATCCTCCGTAAAACCTTCATTTACCAAATGTTTTACACACACATCAATCAAATCATCCATATTACTGTAGGTATAAGTTCCATCGGCATAACACCATTTACAGTAATCCTCATTCAATGATCCATCGCTATCACAGCCAACAATTTCATCTTCTAGTGGCATTCCACAGCACTGGCAAATAAGCTGCTTAGGTGCTCCTAAAAGTGTATTGATCGTAACATTGAATTCTTTTGATAAAAGCTTAAGTGTTTCTGTATTTGGAATCGTCTCACCATTTTCCCAACGGGATACCGCTTGTCTTGTAACCATAATCTTCTCAGCTAATTCATCCTGAGATAAACCTTTTTTAGTACGAAGTTCTAAAATAACATCCTTTGTTTCCATTGTCTCCACCTCCGATACTGATATCATATCAGTGGATCAGCTTTTCGAAAAGCAACTTGCTGTTTCCCCCTGAAACAACGGGTCGATTTATTATCGGCCAGCAAATGTAAGTTTTCCAACCGAATTATCCTGTATAGGCTTCATCTGCAGTATTTTTAAAAATCTGCTTTTCAAGCCAAAGGCGTTCTTCTTCTGTCTCCGGGATATCGATTCTCTCAATTTTGAATATAACCGGTCTGGTTCCATCGTTACAGCAGGCAATCATCATACGCTCATCGTTTGTCCACTTATGCATAATAGATCCTCCCTGCAGCGCCGTATATACATATCTGCTGATTGCATCCCAAGCCTCTCCGCAGAACTGTCCATTCATTAAATGATAGAAATCATCTCGCTCACTCGTTCTTTTAAGCAAAAATGTATCTCCAGCCTTGAAACATGGACATGGACCGGATTTCGGATCAGCAAGATACTGCTCCTGCAACTCCGGAAAAACCTTTGTCTCCAATACCGTTATTCTACATTCATGTTGCATATATTTCATTCCTCCAAAATTTAAAACTGGCGTTTACTCAAGAAAACTGGGATTTGTTAATGTAATTGAATTCCAGCATTCTTAACTATCTGTAAGAAACTCGTTAGTTGCAGCTACTTATTTCTCAAAAATTTATTATATTTATTTCCCCATTCACCTAGAGCGTCAATTACAATGCAAAATTCTTCTCCTATATTGCTCAGTGAATATTCAACCTTTGGCGGAATCTGACTATATTCTTTCCTGACAATCAGCCCCTGTTCCTCCAGCATTTTGAGCTGTCGCGAGCAGGCTTTATACCAGAATTTTTGTAAATCAGGGATTCAGCACCAGATGTGAGGACTCCTTTCTTTAAACGTGTAATCTGGCGTGTAGAAAGGCCGAGAAGCTCAGCGGCCTGTTGTCTTGTAATGGATTTGTCGATGAAACTATTGATGACAGTAAATGTTTTTAATTGTTCTTGTGACAATGTAATCATACCTTCTTTCATAACATTTATAGTTTACTAAAAA
>CAMQZX010000167.1 GCA_947039785.1 uncultured Lachnospiraceae bacterium
CTAGCTTCGTCGGCAGCGTCAGATGTGTATAAGAGACAGATCTAAATATCTATGAAATTACTAGAAAAATACAGAGAAGAAAAGGAAAATGTCGATTTCAAAAAATGCATGATTACAAAAGGGTTGAGTTTTGAGATAAATGCACTTAAGGAAGGAGAATAGCATGAAGCGTTCGAGGATTAATAAGGTAATTAAAGATATGGAATCATTAATCAAGGAGCACGGTTTTGAAACCCCTCCATTTGCATCGTGGACACCTGACGAGTGGGAGAATGTCGGACATGAGTATGATGAGATTCGAGATAATTGTCTTGGATGGGACATTACAGATTATGGTCTGAATAATTTTGATAAAGTGGGGTTTGCCTTGCTTACAATTCGTAATGGTAACCAGAAGATGCCTGAAAAATATCCGAAGACGTATGCGGAGAAGTTGCTTATGCTTTATGAAGGACAGACGGCACCAATGCATTATCATTGGAATAAGATGGAAGATATTATTAACCGTGGAGGTAATAATATCTATATTACAGTGTATAATGGAACTGAGGATGGAAGTATGCTGGATACGGATGTGAATGTGCATTTAGATGGAAAATTAGATGTAGTGCCGGCTGGAACAAAAGTATGTTTGAAACCGGGTGAGAGTATTACGATTACTCCTTATATGTATCATGATTTTATTGTTCCGAAAACAGGTGGTGCAGTTTTGTTGGGAGAGGTTTCTATGTGTAATGATGATGAGAATGATAACCGTTTTTATGAACCGATAGGACGTTTCCCAGAAATAGTAGAGGATGAAGCGGCTTACCGTCTGTTATGTAATGAGTATCCGAAAGTGAAAGATTGAAAATGAAAAGTTGAGAGTATCCATTATATAAGCATACGGAAAATAAGCCATCTTTCGGTGGCTGTATTAAAAATTGAATATTGAGAATGTTAAGGTTATGCAGTTGCTGACTTCAGCAGAAACTTGCCATTCTCCAAACGGTTCCTAGTATCAGCAGTTCATTTACTGCCATCAGAATCATTTCCCAAATCGGTAGATTAAGGTTGGTACGCTTTTATATTTACGATAGCTGCCAACCTTTTTTATAAATTTCCGTTCCTGCAGACGGCATGTCCGGAATTTCCCGACGAGATGCTTTATCAAAGGTTGGTTTATGAAAGCACTTTATTTAGAAGGAGTGATAATTATAGGTAAAATTATGATTCTGAGCTTTTCAGATGCGGAGGAGCATATTCTGGATAAATTGAAATCCGTTTTTGAGGATGAAAAGAATATAGAATATGTAGAAATTATGCCGAAGTCGGTATTGCGTTTTCATGAACTGGAGATTCACGTAAAAGAACAGGAGGTTTACCGGAGGGGAGAAAAGGTTTCCTTGAGTCATCAGGAATTTCTTGCACTTCGACTTTTATTAGAGCATCCCGGATGGGTATGTACAAAAGAACAGATTTATAATACTGTCTGTACCGATCTGAAACTTGAAAGTATTGATAATAGTGTTTACTGCATTATGCATAGTCTTCGGAAGAAGCTGGAGACAGATCCGCAGCACCCAGAGTATATCCAGACTATTCGAAGTGTTGGCTATAAATTTGTAGTCCCAGAGGAGTAAAATCCTCTGGGGTTTTTTATGGATAAAAAGTTGCTCTCGTCTTTCCTGAAACGTATAGAAGTAATAAAGGCATATTTCAAAAAGTACGCTTTTAGGAATATCTTGTGAAAACAGGAAATTCTATCTCAAAAAGTATGCACCATTAGTTTTGGAATATACCAATAGAAGTGTGGAGATTTTGGGATATTATCAGGAGGGATTGTGGATGGGTGAATACGGCTACCACCGGACAAGCACCAAAGAGCAGCATCTTGACCGGGGAATCGAGGAGATTAAAAAATTTTGTCAGGACAATCAGTTGAACCTTGTCAATATTTTTACAGACCAGCGGACGGGGAAGAATTTTAATCGGCCCCGGTATACAGTACTGGTAGAAGACGTACTTCGGGAGGGGGATACCCTGATTGTGACGGAGCTGGACCGTCTGGGAAGAAATAAGAAGGATATTCTTGAACAGATCCGGCGGATCCGGGATATAGGAGTGAGGCTTATGGTTCTGGAGCTTCCGACCACGCTGATGGATCTGTCCAAAATGGACAATGCGATGGCAAAGCTCATGATGGAAACAATCAATAACATGATGCTGGAGCTTTATGCTTCTATGGCAGAGGCTGAAATGGAGAAAAAAGAGAAACGCCAGCGGGAAGGAATTGAGATGAAGAAACGGCGGGGCGAATGGGAGGATTATGGAAGACCTGCAGCAATCGCCCAGGAAACCTTTGACCAGGCATTTGACCGGGTGGCAGCAGGTGAGCTTGGCCCGACTGAGCTTCGGAAGCAATTAAGGCTCACGCACTCTACTTTCTATCGCTACCGGAAAAATTACTTTGAAAAAAATCAGGCGAATGTTCAATCTGGGAAATAATGCGCCTATTGATTATATAGAAAAATAATTTTACAGGAGGAAATAAGGCTATGAGTGAGATACGCGAAGGAAATTTATTTTATGACAGGGAAAGCGGGCGGTATGATATCCGGTTTGGTATTGCATCGTTTTATGGCGGCCTGCATTGCGGGGAGTGTTTTGATGTAAAGGTTAAAGATGCCTGGGTTCCGGTCCGGATTGAGATGGATGAGGAATGGTATCTTGTGGGGCTGCCGCAGATCCGGCTGGATGGGTTGACTGTCCGCATGTAAACACAGGAGAAGGAAATGAGAGATATGCAGAAAAAGAGGTATGAAAAACCATTTACGAAATATGCAGCAGACACAGATGTTGTTCTGGAGTGTCTTCATGAGGTGTATGGTCTGGAGGGAAAGCAGGTACTTTCAGGTAAAAATATTCATAGTACCATGATCTATCCGTTTATTAAAATGCTGGAAAACCAGTGCAGAGATATTCCGGCAGAAAAACTGCACAAAATGCTTTGGAAAGTATATGAGGAGCATTCAGAAACAGCAGATTTTTTAGAGAAGGCAGGGGCTGTGTTAAAACCGCATTTACAGGAGGAAAAGGATGAGGGACAGGAAGAAAGACCGGTATGCAGAACGCAAATGGGTTGTTTACGAAATTCCGGGTATTTGTAAGCAGATTTTAAAGAAACTGATAGAAGAAAGAGATTTGGAAACAGCATTATTCCTCCGGATATTAATGGAGACAGGCATTCGTCCGGGAGATATATGGCTTATGCAGGAATCCGGAATAAAAGGCTGGGAGATAAGGCTGTCAGCGATAAAAGATGGGAAGGAGTATCGTGATCTGCATGGAAGATACCCTAAAATTTCTAAAAGAACAGCGCAGATGGCAGAAATCGTGTTCCGCTATGGTCTGTATTTTGAAAAACCATACATTTATTATTCCCTTAAGATTAAGAGAAGCTGCGAAGATCCTCGGTTTCAGATTCATTTGGTCAGGGTGTATCATCAGCATATCCAGTTCCTAAGAGGTCAGATGTAATCTTTGGTTGATATTATCTGAAAAATCGCATATAATAAAGGTGTAAAGAAAGTAAAGAATCTCAAGCGATAATTGAAAGGATGATAGACATGGAAGTTGCAAAGATATCAAGCAAAGGCCAGATCACGATACCAGTATCTGTAAGAAATAAGCTGAAACTGAAAGCAGGAGATAAGATTGTTATTTTCGAAGAAAATGGCAGGTTTTATTTTGAAAACTCTGCTATGCTGGCTTTTAAGCGTGCGGAAAATGCTTTTGCCGGGGAAGCAGAAAATGCAGGTTTTAAAAATGAGGAAGAAATGCAGGATTACATGAAGGAGATCCGGAAGGAAGTAAGGGGGTATTAGTTTGCGGGTCATGCTTGATACGAACATCTTTATCTCTATGATTTTCTTTCCTTCCAAAACAGACAAGGGAGCTTGCCAGGAGACTGACGGAAGCGCACCAGATTGTTGTCTGTGATTATGTGATTGAGGAATTACGGCTTGTGGTAGAACGTAAGTTTCCGGCAAAAAGAAAGTTCCTTGACAGGTTCTTTTTGGAATTGCCGTTTGAGCTGGTCTATACACCCAAGCTGCTGGATCTGGAGGAATTCCCGGAAATGCGGGATACAAAGGATGCACCGATCCTTGCTACAGCTATTATGGAAGATATTGATGTCTTTTTGACTGGGGATAAGGATTTTCTGGTATTGGATGTAGAAATGCCGGAAATAATAACAATGTCAGAATTTTTACAGAAATACTGATAGAATCATAGCCAGGCGGTTACCGGATAAGAAAGGGAACCGCCTGTTTTAAAGGAGAACGGAAAATGTGCGGCAGATACTATGTGGATGATGAGACGGCAAGAGAAATAGAAAGAGTAGTACAGGAAATAGACAGGAAACTTAAAGTTGCGCATACAGGAGATGTGTATCCTTCTCAGGCGGCAGCCGTTCTGACCGGAAAGATGGAAGGGTTAAGGGCAGAACAGATGAACTGGGGATTTCCGGTGTATCAAAGGAAAGGAATGCTGATCAATGCCAGGGCAGAGATGGTATTGGAACGGAAAATGTTCCGGGACAGTGTGCTACACAGACGCTGTATTATACCTGCAAAGCATTTCTATGAATGGGACTCTGATAAAAATAAAGTGAACTTTTTACGCAAAGATAAGCCGGTACTTTATATGGCAGGTTTCTATAACTGTTTTCAGGGAGAAGACCGGTTTATCATAATCACAACACAGGCAAACGCCTCTGTACAGAAGGTTCATGACCGGATGCCGCTGATACTGGAAGATAAAGAACTGGAGAATTGGATTTATGATGATAAGTTTCTGGATTTTGCACTGCACAGGGTTCCGGTGCAGTTAATGAAACATCAGGAGTATGAGCAGCAGAGCCTGTTTTAATAGAAAAAGAGCCGTCCATTTGGGCGGCTCTGGGTAATAAAAAACTGTTTTTGCATTATCTTTCATTGCGTTATTCTGAAAAAACTGACTGTAAAAAAAGATGTATTTTATCAACATGGGCGTCAAACTGAGGCAGAAATTCTTTTTTTATATCATAGTCTAAGTAGAGCTGGATAAATACTGAGTTCCAAAGAGTTTTCATAAGAGATTCATCCACATGCTTTTCCATATCTGCCAGAAAATCGTGAAGTTCCATTTGAAATAAAGCCCATCTGATAAAGTAATCATCTTCCAATGAAAGGCCAAAGTCATGAAACCATTCCTTCAGTGTATGTGTCTCCGCATTATCACCGCATCCCGGATCAGTGAAAAAGTATTCGAGCTTTGGAACGGTGTTCATTTCGGAGTCAGGGTCTTTTGAATAGCCGACTGCCCGCCCAATGGGGAACATGGCGCAGACGGCAGGTTTTGCTTCATGTACAGAACATTTGCGGTCTTTTAAAAATGGGCACCGCTGAATGCTTCCTTTGGACTTGATGCGTACAACTGGAATCCGTGAGTCATTGCCAATGTAGGCTTCACAATATTGATTAACTGTATCTGTCGGTGTAAGGTCTAATTTTTTAGCAATACGAAACAGGTCCTGCGGTGATAGCAAAATATCATCCCGATTGATGCAGCACTTTCCACACTGGGTACAGTGGAATTTAAAAGAGTCATCTGCATTCAGTTTATTGTTTTCAAAGTCATTTAGTATCTGTTCCATTCTTTGATTCATGTTTTTATCCTCCGTTGATTTAAAAATTATTTTTAGATTAATTCCTTTACGGTAAGTATCTAGGGCTTCCAAAGGTACGCTTCCTGATAAAGATTTTGATTTTCTATTCGTGAATTATATATTTTGAGATGACAGCTTCCTATAAAATCATTTCAGATCTTAATTTTTCCCGGATATCCATGAGGATGATTCCGAGATGGTTTTCCCCAGTGCCGTTCATTTGTCCCCAGAAGCGGTCACCCCAGGAATTCCCTTCAATGAGAATGCTGTTTCCGGTTGCAAGCAGTGCGTGACGCAGCTCCTTATGCTGCATGAATTTGCACATACAGATCTCATACATGCATTGTATTTTGATACTGTCCCAATCCGGGCGGAGGGAAAGCCTGCGGCCTAGTGTTTTTGCTTTTACGGGATCTTTAAGATAAGGCAGGTAAAATACCCGCTGTTCTTTTGCCGACAGTGTTTTCTGTGCCTGGAAAGCAGCTTCGTTATTGGCATACAGGTTTCCCCGGTAGCAGACCGGTGCAGGATAGAAATTGCTTAGAAATGCATAGTCTCCGCGGAAACAGGTGATCGGGGAAGCTGCAAAAGACTCTCTGGCGGCAGTATTTCTATAGGTTTTCATGAGTCTGATGCTCCTTTCTGCTTCGAAAAAAGGTACAGCCGGAGCTGTACCCTTTTAACGAATATTATATTTAATTTTTTCTATGCACTGGCTTTTTCAGACATCTCCAGGAATTCAGATTCAGAGAGGATTCTGATGCCAAGTGATTGTGCTTTTGTCAGTTTGCTGCCGGCTTTTTCGCCGCAGATCAGAAAGTCCGTTTTCTTTGTTACGGAACTTCCCGGATTGCCGCCAAGGGATATGATCCTGTTGTTGATCTCATTTCTTGTGAAATGCTCCAATTTGCCGGTTGCTACTATAGTTTTGTTCATGAATGGATTTTCTTTAACGTTTGCCATTGTACTTTCCTCCATAGATTTAAAATTCATTTCTTTTTGCAGTTCTCTCCATAAACGCAGGTTGTCTTCATCAGAAAACCAGGCATGGATGTTATGATTCAAAATATCACCAAAGTCTTCCAGACTGGTAAAGTCATAATTCCCAGTTGCGGCTGCCTCAAATGCGTCCAGATCTCCGGAGAATACAGTGTTTAAGATCCGGCTCTTTGTCCGGCCGATCATTGGAATATCCATAGCGACCAGATAGTGCACAAAATCTGTATCCCGGCTTTTGGTTACCGCATCCCAAAGCCGTGAAAAGGATTTCTCACCGAAGCCTTCCAGACTTAGGATTTCTTCGCGGAACTGGTCCAGATGGTAGATATCCTGAAAAGTTTTCAGGTAACCAAGGTCCAGGAACCGTTCCAGTATGGCCGCAGATATACCTTCAATATTCATGGCTTTCTTACATACAAAATGCTCGAATTTACGGAGAATCTGGCTTTCACATGCGGAATTGCCGCAGTGGACAGTCTCTACGACTCTGCCATCACTGGTTTTTCTACGGTTGATCCATGTTTTGGAACCGCAGCACGGGCAGTTTGGCGGGACAATATCGGTATACTGTCCCCGGTCAAGGTTTTCTTCAATGTGAGGAATAATCATATTCCTTTTAGAAACCAGGATACGGCATCCGGGAACAAGCTCCAGATTCTTAATGAAGGTCAGATTATGAAGTGAGGCTCTGGATACATCGCATCCATCAATTTCAATGGTATCAAAGATACCGACTGGTGCAATTTCTCCGAAGCGGGTTGGTGTCCATTCGATTTTCCGCAATATGGTCTCATACTGTTCGTCTTCAAATTTATAGGCAAGGCCATCTTTATAGTGATGACCGGTCCGGCCGCAGCTTTTGGAATAGCTGAGACTGTCGAAGATCGCTACAATACCGTCTATCGGAATCTGGCGTTTCGATGCTTCAGCCTGGAGACTGTTTATTGCCGTTGTTACTAATTCTTCAGATGGTGCGGGCCCCTCAATGGTGATATACGGGCAGGTGTCAAAACCAAGAGGTTTTAAAAGCGAAAGACGCATCTGCCTGCTGTCGCTGTAAGGATCGTCCTCCATTCCTTCAAGCACATTAAAAGCAGTAAAATAGACACACCGTTTTGCACATTCTGCCGGATTTAAGTTCCGGACGGAACCTGCAGCCAGGTTGCGGGCATTCTTATAAGGTTTGCCGTTACTGTCCCGGAGTGTATCCTTCAGCCGTTCAAAATCATGGGTATGGATGTAGGATTCACCGGTAATGACCAGCCGATCCTTATAAGGAATGGTAAGCGGCACATTTCGGTATGCCGGGATATTATGGGTAATGTCTTCCCCTGTTTCACCATCCCCGCGTGTGGAAGCCTGAAGTAACTTCCCATCCTCATAGACCAGCTTGGTTGTCAGCCCGTCCAGCTTCAGCATCAGCAGTACAAAGTTTCTCTTGTACAGCGAACACAGCTCCGCTACCTGCTTTGTCTTATCCAGGGAAAGCAGGGGAATGGGATGCTGCACTTTTTTGAGGCTGCTGACCGGATAGTAGCCAACGTTCTGTGTAGGGGAATTGGAAAGGACCACACCTGTTTCTGTTTCCAGTTTTTTCAGTGTATCAAACATCTGATCATATTCCTTATCTGTGATGGATGGGGCATTTAGATTATAGTAAGCATGTCTGTGCTCGTTCAGCTCACTTACCAGATCTTTGATTTGGCTTATCTTTTCTTTCATATAAGTCTCCTTTCATAAGCTCAGGCGCATAGAAGCTTCTGGTGTTCCCGTGCGTAAAAATAAGCATGGTCAGAGAGCTTCTCTTCCGGAGGTACTGCCAGCTCATTGATTTCCTGGATCATTTGATTTAAGTTGTCAGCCGCTGTGCCAGAAGCTCTTACAATCATAGTTTCATGGATACTGCTGGGAATAATGAAATAGTCGTCCTGCAGAAAGTTCCAAATCTGATTTAAGATTCCGTCATACAGGACGCAGACGGCACCCTGCTGTTTTACAGAGTTAGTAAGAATAAATAATTCCGGCTGGAGTTCTGTATCCAGATCAGAAATGGTATGTCCATCCTCATCCAGGGGAATATTACTTACAATTTCGGACATAGGAATCAATTCTGCC
>CAMQZX010000168.1 GCA_947039785.1 uncultured Lachnospiraceae bacterium
TTATAAAATATCTATAGACAAAAGAAGGCAAACGTGGTATTATAATATAAAATAATTATAAAAAATAAAGAAAAATTATAACTAAATTATAATTTATAAAACTAAAATCGATTTAAGATTGGATTGAAGCGGAAATTCAAATACTTACAACATGATAATGCTGGGGGGTGTGATGGAAATGAGGAGATTTCGCCGTAAGTGAGAAGAAGAGTTCGGTTTCATTTATTTAAATAGTTTTCTTATAAGTAGTATTTCAAAATCCTGATTGATGAGTGTAAAGGAGAAGCAAAGGATGAAAAAAGAAAAACGTGAACCCAGAATCCCATCATTGGCGGAAGCCTGTATCGCCTTGATACTTGTATGTGCAGCGATTGTTACGGGATTGCAGCTTGGCATTGGATCTCAGATGGCCTTGTTCCTGGGAGCCTGTACAGCTATTGCAGCGGCTCTGTATTTCAGAGTTCCCTGGGAGCAGATTCAGGGAGAATTTTTACGGGTGATTTCAGACAGCTTGATTCCTCTGATCATTTTAATGGTGGTGGGAATCATGGTAGGTGCCTGGATCATCGGCGGTACGGTTCCATCCTTAATGTATTTTGGACTAAAGCTGTGCAGCCCTTATATTGTATTGCCGCTGACATTTGTCTTATGTGCAGTCATGTCAGTGTTTACCGGTACCAGCTTCGGTTCCATTGCGACCATGGGACTGGCATTGACCGGAGTGGCCATGGGTATCGGAATTCCTCTTCCAGTGGTGGCAGGTGCGGTAATATCAGGTGCGTATTTTGGGGATAAGCTCTCACCCATGTCAGACAGCACCAACCTCGCATCCGCAATGACAGGAGCGAATCTCTATGAGCATATCGGTTCCATGATGTATACCACACTGCCTGCCACATTGATCTGTCTAATCTTGTACGCTGTGTTGGGCTTTAAATTCGGTGCCAATGCGATGGATGACAGCAACATCATATTGATGATGGACACTCTGGAAGGAACCTTTCACATCTCACTGGTGGCAATTGTCCCGGCAGTCCTGATGCTGGTAGTATCCGTGCTGAAGATCCCGGCGATCCTGGGATTGTCCATATGTGCCCTTTTCTCCATTGTGTTTGCAATGATCATGCAGGGAATCACCTTTACAGAGGTAATGTCAGCCTGTTTTTCCGGCTATGTATCGGAGACTGGAGTGGCTCTGGTCGATACGATCCTCACCAGAGGCGGACTGACTTCTATGATGAATACGGTGGCACTCGTTATGATAGCCGGAATCATGGGAGGTGCGCTGAATGCCAGTGGAGTTATGAAAGTGTTTGAGGAGAAGATTCTGCTGAAAATGGTAAAAAGCGTCAAGTCCCTGGTGATCACCACCATGCTCTACAGCTATTTTATCCTGATCATTTCAGGAAGCCAGCCTCTGGGTGTGGTAATGGGGGGCGCTACCTTTAAAGATATGTACAAGAAAATGGATGTTCATGAGAAAGTGCTGTCAAGAGCATTGGCAGATACGTCCACACTGGCAGCTCCGCTGGTGCCCTGGAGTGTGGCAGCAGCCTACGCCATGGGTGTTTTGGGAGTGGGATTGGAGTATATCCCATATGCGTTCTTGTGCTTCTTAGTGCCGATTTTTACAGTGATCAGCGCAGTGACAGGATTTGGAATGTGGCGCTGTGATGGCTCTAAAATCCAAAAGAGAGTAAAGGTGTAGATAATAAAACAGACAACGGATAGTGAAAGACAAGTAAATGGATAAAATTTGAAAGAGAGGGTATAGCATGAGAGATTTTGAACCGAAGAAAATGAAACAAGTGTATTTTACTGGAATCAGACGTGTGCTGGAGAAAGCCAATCAAATGCAGGCAGAAGGCCGCTCGGTCATTCATTTTGAGGCGGGTCAGCCAGATTTTGACAGTCCTGCACACATTAAAGAAGCCGCCAAGGCAGCTTTGGATGCAGGAAAGACAAAGTACACCTCCAATTACGGAACCATAGGGCTTCGAAAAGCAATAGCAGAGAAGCTGGCAAAGCAAAACAACCTGCAGGTGGACCCGGCTTCGGAGATCATGGTGACAGTAGGCGGCGAGGAAGCGATGGCGGCAGCAGTTCTTGCGCTGGTGGATGCAGGTGATGAAGTGTTGATCACAGATCCTGGTTACTCCCCATATTCCAGCATGATCAAGATCGCCAATGCCGTTCCGGTCAGTGTACCTCTGAAAGAAGAGAATAATTTTAACTTTGATTTGGAAGCGTTGGAGGCCGCAATCACAGAGAAGACAAAGCTTTTGATGCTCTGTACTCCGGCAAATCCCACCGGAACTATGATGGACCGGGAAAATCTTTTGAAGCTGGCTGCAATCTGCGAAAAGCACGATTTGATCGTGGTATCTGACGAGGCTTATGAGCAGGTGGTATACGACGACAATGTACATACTTCTTTCGCATCACTTCCCGGAATGAAGGACCGCACTGTAACGATTCAATCCTTCTCCAAAAGCTATTCCATGTGCGGCTGGAGGATTGGATATATCGTGGCTTCCAGGGAGTTGATCCAGATTCTTGTCCGTACACATCAGAATATGGTGCTGTCTGCCAACAGCTTTGCCCAGGAGGCGGCCAGAGCAGCACTCACAGGGCCTCAGACAGCCTTGAATGAGATGCTGAAGGAATTTGACAAGAGACGTACAGTGATGTATGAGAGTTTCTGTAAGCTGGGAATTCCATGCAACAAGCCTCAGGCAGCATTTTACCTCTTCCCAAATGTCAGTGTCCTCGGAATGGACGGAAAGGAATTTGCAGAGCGCCTGCTGGATGAATATGGCGTGGCCTGTGTTCCCGGAATCGAGTTTGGAGAAAATGGAAGAAACAATGTGAGGATTTCTTATGCCACATCTTTGGAAAATTGCGTGGAAGGTATGCGCCGCATTGAGGAATTTGTGAAAAAAGTACAGGAGGAAAAATAGAATGGCATATGTATTGGCGATCAATCCAGGTTCCACATCTACGAAAATAGGGGTGTTTCAAGGTGAGAGATCCATTCTCTCAAAGACGATTCGTCATACCCAGGAAGAGTTGTCCGGCTATTGCGACGTTGTATCCCAGGAAGCTTTCCGAACAGAGATTATCATAAAGCTGATTCAGGAGGCAGAGATTTCTCTGGGAGAAATTTCCGGAGTTATTGCCATTGGCGGATTGATCCGTCCCGGCAATGCAGGAGTATACAAAGTGAATGACGGCATGCTTCAGGACCTGAGAGAAGCTCGGTACAATGAGCATGCTGCTAATCTGGGAGCACTGATCGCTCATGCGCTGTCGGAAAAGATCGGATTATCTGAGTGCTATGTGGCAGACGCCATCACGGCGGACGAATTGATGCCGGTGGCAAGAATCTCCGGTATGCCGGAAATCACCAGATTGGGACGGACGCATACCCTGAATCAGAAAAGCATTGCCAGGATGTGTGCCAGGGACCTGGGACTTCAATATGAGCAGGCAAATTTTGTGGTGGCGCATCTGGGAGGAGGAATCTCTGTGGCTGCCCATTGTCAGGGCCGTATGGTGGACACCAACAGTGCCAGAGGAGAGGGACCTTTCTGTATTGACCGTACCGGCGGCTTGAATGCATTTACCTTGGCGCAGATGTGTTACAGCGGAAAATACAGCAAAGAGCAGATGTTAAAGAAAATCAATGGGGAAGGCGGTGTGGTGGCATACCTTGGAACCAGGGATTTTCGTGAAGTGATAAACCGGAGGGCTGACAAAGATCAGAGAGCTTCAGAAATATTTGACGCCATGGTGTATCAGATTTCCAAAGAAATCGCAGCCATGACTATTCCGCTAAAAGGAAAGATCGATGCCATTGTTCTAACTGGAGGCATGGCAAATTCAACAGAGCTAACAGATGCGATCCGGGAATATGTATCTTATCTTGGCAAGGTTTGTGTATACCCAGGTGAGCAGGAATTGGAAGCACTGGCAGGATATCTGAATGAGATACAGGCAGGAGTTTTCGTTTCACTGGAATATGAGCGAGAAGAGTAATACAGGCATGACGATGATGCAAAACGATTCATCCGTCAAAGGTGTCAAAAATAATATTTGGCACCTGCCTGATTCAATATGAGAAAGAATAGAGGTGACAGAGAAATGTATCGAAACTTAGATGATATTGTACAAAAAGCGTTGAAGCTGGAGAACAGCGGGACAATAGCGATATGTGGCGCAGATGATGACACGATGGTCCATCTTGCTGCGGAAGCTTCCTCCATAGGGCTTTGTGATTCCATTTTGGTGGGAGACGAGGCGAAAATCCGAGAGCTTCTGAAGAAATATCCGAAGGCAGAGGGAATTCGGATCATCGATGAAAAGGATCGTGTAAACTCCTGCAAACGCGCAGTAAAGCTGGTCAGCAGCGATCAGGCCCAGGTGTTTGTGAAAGGTAATGTAAATACAAGTGATTTCCTCCGGGCTGTTCTGGATAAGGAGGTCGGGCTGCGCACAAGCCGTAAGCTGAATGTATTAACCTGCTATGAGATACCAGGCTGGGAGAGACTTTTGTTCATGGCTGACGGTGGAATGATCGTTGCACCGGATCTGGAAACTAAGGCGGATATTTTATATAATTGCATTCCAATCCTTCATCGAATGGGGATCAGACAGCCTAAGGTAGCGATCTTGGCTGCCAATGAAAAGGTATCATCATCAATGCCTGCCACAGTGGACGCTGATGAACTGGTGAAAATGGCAGAGAGGGGAGAGCTTCCAGAAGGCATTTATGAAGGCCCTATGGCACTCGATGTGATCTTGCGCAAAGAGGCAGCGAAAAAGAAAGGGATTGAAAGCCGTGTCAGCGGCGAAGCAGATTTTATTTTAGTTTCCAGTATTGAGACCGGCAATTGTCTTGGTAAGTCCATCGGTTATTTTGGCAAAGGAGTTATGGCTGGAATTGTGACGGGTGCTGCAAAGCCAGTGATTATGGCATCCAGAGCAGCTACATTGAAGAGTAAGCTGGCATCGGTCGCCTGGGCACTGTTGGGACAATGATCATAAGAAGCTTTAAATGAAATTTTAAATAAAGTAAAGGAGATTGAAATGGCAAAAGCAAAAACAGATGTGGAACGTTGCAAGGCTTGTGGACTTTGCATGCACAATTGCAAAAAAGGTGCGCTGACAATGACGGATCATATCAACAGCAGAGGTTATAAAACGATTTTGTTGGATGAAGAAACATGTATCGGATGCGGAATCTGCTACACAGTATGTCCGGATGGCGTTTTCGAGATTGTGGAATGAGAAAGGAGATAAGACAATGGGAGATATGGTAAAAGGGAATATCGCAGTGGCGGAAGCGGCTGTGCGTGCCGGGATTATAGTATATGCAGGTTATCCCATTACACCATCGACTGAAGTAATGGAATATTTGTCTACCCGCATGGAGGATTTAGGAAGAGAGTTTATTCAGGCAGAGAGTGAGCTGGCAGCGATCAATATGGTGATGGGCGTGTCTGCCTGTGGGAAAAGAGTGTTGACAGCTTCGTCTGGACCTGGAATTTCATTGAAGCAGGAAGGAATTTCCTATATGGCTCAGATGGAATATCCGGCAGTCATATTGAATGTAGTTCGTTGGGGAAATGGACTTGGCTCCCTGGATGGTTCACAGACCGATTATCACAGAGAGACAAGAGGCGGAGGCAACGGCGATTACCGAAACATCATTTTATGTCCAAGCACGGTACAGGAGAGTGTGGACCTGATGTATGAGGCATTTGACATTGCTGAGAAATACCGTTGTATTGTGGAAGTCATGACAGACAGCGGCCTGGGACAGATGATGGAGCCATGTGAGTATCCGGAGTTTAGAGAACTGACAAAATGTGACTGGGGATTGGATGGAACCTATAAAGTCAAGAGAGGCGATTTCCTGGGAAGAAATATTCCCGGAGAGTCAGAGACTTACATGAAGAAGGTCAGAGCCATGAGAGAAAATGAACAGAGATGGGAAATGTATGGCGAAGAAGATGCAGAATATATCTTTGTCGCTTATGGAATGCCCGGACGTGTGATGAGCGGTCTGGTCCGCACGATGCGTCAGCAGGGCGAGAAGGTGGGAATCCTTCGTCCGATTACAGTATGGCCGTTCCCGGAGAAGGCGTTTGAAGAAATGAAAGAGAAAAATCCAAATCTGAAAGGTTTCATCACAGTAGAGACCAACGGTGAAGGCCAGATGGTAGATGATGTTGCATTGTATGCTAAGAAATATGGAATGGGTACTCTTCCGGTATATGCACTTCCTTACGTGTGCGGCGTGCCCAAAGATGATGTCGTGGCAGCAGATTTTGCAAAAGTGAAAGCAGGCGAAATAAAGGAGGTATATTAATATGGCTAAGACAAAGAAAATTCCGAATCTTTGTAATTACGCAATGTTCTGCGCTGGCTGCGGACATGGCGTGCTGGTGAGATTGATTTGTGAATGTCTGGAAGAGCTGGGACAAGAGAAAAACGTCATTGCAGCGATCGGTGTGGGATGTAGCTGTCATCTGAAAAGTGGTATCAATTGTGATCTGGTACAGTCTCCTCATGGACGTGCAGCGGCAGTTGCGACAGGAATCCGCCGGGCAGAACCGGACAAAATCGTATTCACCTATCAGGGTGATGGAGATGCGTACAATATTGGTCTGGCAGAGACATTAAATGCAGCTTACCGCAATGAAAATATCTGTGTATTCACCGTAAATAATGGAAACTTTGGCATGACAGGAGGCCAGATGGCATGGACCACCATGCCGGGACAGAAGACCGCGACTTCTCCGAGAGGACGAAATATAGAATTAACGGGCATTCCCATTAAGATTCCGGAATTGGTGTCCTACAGCTTTAAGCCTGCCTATGTGGCAAGGGGAGCAGTCACCACTCCGGCGGAGATCAAACGTCTGAAAGGATATATTATGAATGCATTTCAGGCTCAGATGAACAAAGAGGGATATTCTCTAGTGGAGGTTATGTCCACATGTCCAACCAACTGGGGAATGGATCCAATTGTTGCTCAGAAACGTCTTATTGAAGACGTCATTCCATATTACGAACTTGGCGAGTTCAAAAAGAGAGGAGAGTAAGGTATGAGAGAATTAGTGTTTGCCGGTTTTGGTGGTCAGGGTGTACTGACAGCGGGTCTGGTGGTATCCCAGATTGCACTGTACAAAGGATTTAATGCCACATGGATGCCTGCGTATGGAGCTGCAATGAGAGGCGGAACGGCCAACTGTACGGTGAAATATGGGGATGGCCCTGTGTACAATCCCGGTCAGCAAAAACCGGATTTGGTATTGGCTATGAATACACCGTCTTATAAGAAGTTTGTAAATCTTGTCCGTCCCGGCGGTATCATTCTGGTCAATGCGGATATGATGACGGAGGAAGGTAATGCGCGAAGCGACATTCAGGAGATCAAGGTGCACTGCAATCAGCTGGCAGATCAGGTGAAAAATCCCAAAGGAGCCAATATCGTCATGATTGGTGCAATTACCAAAATTTTGGGCGATTTTACTCATGATGAAGGTGTAGAAGGCATGAATGATATGTTTCGTAAGAAAGGAAAAAGCAAATTTGAGGCACTGAATGTGGCTGCCTTCCAGGCTGGGTACGAGGCAGTATAATATGGGAGGTTCTATGAAACAATATAATGGACAGCAAAAAGAACTTTCGAAGCTAAAACTGTATCTGATGATGGCTGCGCTTGGACTTGCCTACTTCTTCAGTAATTTTCACAGGCTGTCGCTGGGAGTTCTGGGAAATGTAATGGCTAAGGACTTTGGTCTGTCCTCTGCTGAGCTTGGAATGCTTGGTTCGGCGTTTTTCTATGCATATGCGGCCATGCAGGTGCCAAGCGGAATCCTCTCTGACCGGGTAGGGGCAAAATATCTGATTGCCGGATCCTGCCTGGTATCGGGGCTTGGTACGCTCTGGTTCAGCGTGGCAGAAAATGTAACAGGACTTGCCCTGGCCAGAGCTATGACTGGCCTTGCGGTGGCATTTGTCTACGTCCCGGCACTGGCCTCAATCCGATATTGGTTCGGGGATTCCAATTTGGGAACGATGACGGGAATTTTGGTGGCAATGGGGCAGATGGGAGCGGTGTGCGCCTCTGCTCCGCTGAAGCTTGTAGCTGACAGTGCGGGCTGGAGAAGTACATTTTGGCTGATTGGAATGATTTCCATTGTGCTTTGTATCCTGGCTTTTTTCACAGTCTTAAATGCTGACCGAAAGAAGAAAGCTGCAAAAGCAGAGAAGGGAAGCTGGAAAGCTGCATTTCGTCCAGCAGCATTCTCTGTTGCCATTTGGTTTTTCATCACAGGAGGAGCAAGGCTTTCTTTTCAGAGTTTGTGGGGAAATCAATTCTTCCTGTTCTACTGGGAAAATACGCCGGAGCTTGCGAGCAGGAATCTGATGTGGATTTCAATAGGTTGCATTGTGGGGGCAATGGTACTTGGCCGCATCAGTGACCGATTCGGAAGCATCCGGACTCTGGTAGTCAGCAGCCTTGTCATGGCGGTTTCCTGGATTTGCTTTTTATTGCTTGGACCAGACAGCAGTAAAGTTCTCATGGCAGTTGTCAGTATGAGTCTTGGATTTTTAGGAGCCGGCAGTTTTACAGTAGGCTTTGCCTGTGTACGGGAATTTGCAAACAGCAATAATACAGGCTTGCTCACTGGAGTAAACAACTGTGTGTGCTTTCTGGGAAGTGCCATTTTTACACAGATATCCGGGAGCTTTGTAGAC
>CAMQZX010000169.1 GCA_947039785.1 uncultured Lachnospiraceae bacterium
TGTCAGAGATCAACACAGGCGGACGGAGCAGAAATATGCTGAAGGTGATGCAGCATCTTCATATGTATTACGGCAAGCTGGCAGCGGCTGTTCTCTGTGGTGTGGGACAGCATTTGAGCAACATTACCGTGACCTGTATTGGAGCTTACATGGTGGGACTTGCCGCACAGGGGGCTTTGATGGAACAGGTAAAAAGCCTGGCTATACTGATGGGAGTTATGATTGTATTGAGAGTAGTGCTGTCCTATGGGGAAAGTCTGCTCAACCATGATGTGGCTTTTCATATTCTGGCAGATTTCAGGATCAAATTGTTCCTGGCTCTGGATATGGTGTCGCCGAAGCTTTTGCTGGATATGAGATCCGGTCAGTTGGCATCGGTATTGATGAGTGATGTGGAGGTTTTAGAGTGGTTTTTTGCACATACCTTTGGCTCTGTCATTGTGGGAATCGTGGTTCCGGTCATTACGCTGGTGATCATGGGAAGTATGTGCTGGTATTTGCCTTTTGTGGTTCTGCCTTTTATTATTTTGATGGCAGTCATTCCCTTTTTGATGAGAAAAAAGGCGGATGCTCAGGGTAAAGTGGTTCGTGAGACGCTGGCAGATGCTAACTCTGTGGCGGTAGAAGGAATCCACGGCATGAAGGAAATTCTCAGCTTGAACTATCGGAAAGCCTATAAGCAGAAAAATCATGATTATATGCAGCATGTGTATAAGGCTCAGTGGGAATACGGCAAGCGTCTTGGAATCGAAGGTGGACTTCTTCTCACCTGCACGGGGATTGCCATGATTGGCGTTATGGCAGCCGCTATCACTACTATTTTACAGGGGGGGATGGACCGGGCTTTGTATCCGGTTGTCATTATTCTGGCAGGAATGACCTTTAATCCGGTATTGGAAATCTGTAATATGGCGCGAAATTTTGGCTTGATCCTTGCGGCATCCAACCGGGTATTTGCTGTTTTGGAGGCAAAGCCACAGGTGGAGGATACGGGAAGAGATATGGATATTCATCAGTTAACCCCGGATATCATCTTTGACCAGGTAACCTTCCGTTATAAAGAAGATCTGGAGGCCGCCATTCAGGATGTATCTTTCTACGTTAAGTCGGGGCAGACTGTCGCTTTGGTAGGACATTCCGGTGCAGGAAAATCTACCTGCATCAATTTGCTCTTGAGATATTGGGATACTTCAGAAGGGACAGTGAAGATTGGCGGTTATGATGTGAGAGATATGTCCTTAAAAACACTTCACAGCATGATTTCTGCCGTGCTTCAGGAGGTATATCTGTTTAATATTTCCATCCGTGAAAATATCCGTCTGGGAAGAATGGATGCCACTGATGAAGAGGTGGAAGCAGCGGCAAAGGCAGCGCGCGCCCATGATTTTATTCTCCAGCTGCCGGAAGGCTATGATTCAAAGGCAGGCGAGAGAGGATTATCGCTGTCGGGAGGACAACGACAGCGTATCGCGTTGGCAAGGGCCTTTTTGAAGGATGCTCCAATCCTTATTTTAGATGAAGCGGTGTCCAGCTTAGACTCCGAAAATGAAAATGAAATTCAAAAAGCTCTCAAAGATATGTCCGACACCAAGACTATCCTTACAGTGGCCCATCGATTGTCCACGATCCGAAAAGCGGACTATTTACTGGTCATGAAGGACGGAAGTCTGGTTCAGTCGGGAACCCACGAGGAGTTGATCACTCAGGAAGGGTACTACCGGGAACTGGTTCAGGGGCAGCTGACGGATTAAATGAGAGATAAAATGGAATACCAGAATCCTTTTTTTACTTGAAAGATTCTGGTTTTTTTCTCCTGAAAAGGTGCATGATATGAACAATTGGAATGGATTTACAAAATGTTTGAATGGGAATATAACCCCCCGGTGGGGTTGTGTGGGAGTTTTGAATCTGATACTATAATCTCGAATATAACACTATTACAAAGAGGAATATCGATATGAAGAAATATATGATAAGAAGATTCCTCCAGTTGATTCCTATTCTGATAGGGATCACCCTGCTGTCCTTCGCATTGATGCATTCTGCCTCGGCAGATGCCATCGATGTGATGGAGTCGAATACCGGCGGGGTCATGTCTGAGGAAGCAAAGCAGAAAGCGAGAGAAGAACTGGGATTGGATAAGCCCCTGCTTCAGCAGTATGCAATCTGGATGGGAAATGTGCTGACCGGAGATATGGGTACCTCCTATGTGTCAGGAAAGCCGGTATTTTCCACTTTTGTTTCAAAGCTGCCTGCCACCATTTACCTGACCATTACGTCAATTCTGCTGACTGTGTTGATATCCATTCCCCTGGGAATTCTATCGGCGGTAAGACAGAATCGATTTACGGACTATCTGATACGTTTTTTAAGTTTTATCGGAAATTCCCTGCCGAACTTTTTTGTATCCTTGCTGCTGATCTACTTTTTTGCATTGAAGCTGGGATGGTTTCCGGTTATGGGAAATGCCCAGGGATGGAAAAGTATTATTTTACCAACACTGACTCTCTCCATTGCCATGGCAGCAAAATATACCAGACAGGTCCGTGCTACCGTTCTGGAAGAGCTGAATAAGGATTATGTACTGGGAGCCAGGGCAAGAGGTGTCAAAGAAAACAGGATTTTATATTTCAGTGTCCTGAAGGCATCCATGCTTACCATTGTGACCTTGCTGGCTTTGTCCATCGGTTCTCTTCTGGGAGGAACTGCTATTGTGGAATCCATTTTTATGTGGGACGGCGTGGGAAAAATGGCTGTGGATGCCATTACCATGCGTGATTATCCGGTCATTCAGGCATATGTGATCTGGATGGCAGTCATCTACGTCATGGTAAATCTGGTGACAGATATTATTTATCACTATCTGGATCCCCGGATCAGGCTTGGACAGGAGGGTGCATGATGTCAGATACAAACAATATTACGATTCGTAAGCAAAAGGTTGTCAAGGACTATACAAAACCCAAGCTGATCGTCTTATCAGTTTTAGTATTCCTGTTACTTGCAGCGGCAGCATTTGCACCGAAAATCGTTCCCTATGATCCCTATTTGCAGGATTTGGGAAATGCGCTGCAGCCTCCGGATTCCGTGCATATTTTTGGAACCGACCGATATGGACGCGATATGCTCTCCAGGGTGATCATGGGTTCACAGACCACGATCTATTCCGCGCTGCTTCTGGTCATCATCATCACGGTGACTGGTACAGCCGTCGGTATCTTTTGCGGGTATCACGGTGGAAGGGCGGATTCTGTGATCATGAGAATCTCGGATGTCTTTTTGGCTTTCCCGGGTATGGTATTTGCCATTGCGGTGGCAGGCGTCACAGGCGGCGGCATTCTAAATGCGGTGATCGCGTTGGCATGTATCTCCTGGCCCAAATTCGCCAGAATTGCCAGAAGCCAGGTGATGACGATCAAAAGCTCACCCTTCATCGCAGCGGCTAAGCTGGCAGGGACGGGCACGGTCAAAATGCTGTTTAAGCATATTTTACCTAACATTGCAGGTCCGATCATTGTCACAGCAGTCTTGGATATTGGAACAATGATCATGGAAATTGCAGGTTTGTCCTTTTTGGGACTTGGCGCCATGCCGCCGATCGCAGAGTGGGGATCTATGATGAGCAATGGAAGAAGTATGCTTCAGACCTCGCCGTGGGTCATTTTAGCACCAGGATGTGCGATTTTTATTACAGTTATGCTTTTTAATTTGTTAGGGGACACGGTGCGCGATGTGTTGGACCCTCGGCAAAGTAAAAATAAATGATTTATGGATGAAAAGGAGAAAACAGATGAAGAGAAAAGCATTGGCTATGATACTGGCAGCAGCGATGCTGGCAGGAACGATTGCCGGATGTGGGGATTCCTCCCAATCAGGAGATGGAAATTCAACGGAGACTTCTCAGGAAGAGAGCAGTTCCTCCAATGGGGAAAAGGTCTTTCATTACGGAACGACTGCCTACGGTGTGGAAATGGGAAACACTGGATTAAATCCTCATGACAATTATTCAGGCTGGTCAGCAGTCCGCTATGGTGTGGGAGAGACATTGTTTAAGTTTAGTGAGAACATGGAATTGGAGCCCTGGCTGGCAGAAAGCTATGAGCAGGTAGATGAATATACGGTAAAGATTACCTTAAAGGATGGCATCACATTTTCCAGCGGACGTGCCTTGGACGGTGAAGCCGTGAAGGAATGTCTGGAGGATCTGATCGCAGTTCATGACCGTGCACCTGGCGATCTGAAGATCAAGGAAATCACAGCCGATGGACTGGATGTCACCATCACCTCTGAGGAAAAGGTACCGGCTCTCTTGAATTATCTGAGCGATCCTTACGGGACGATCATCGACATGGAATATGGTGTGACAGAGGATAAAAATGTGGCAGGAACAGGTCCTTTCATTGCAACCCATATCACAGACACCGAGATCGATCTGGAGAAGAACCCTGATTACTGGGGCGGCGAAGTGAAGATGGATAAGGTAAACGTGACCGAGATCGTGGATGGTGATACGCTCACCATGGCGATGCAGTCTGGAGAGATTGATGCAACACAGGGACTTCCCTATGCAAGTCTTGCGCTTTTTGAAGGAAATGACAGTTACAAGATCAGTTCCACAGAAACATCAAGAGCATTTTTTGCCCAGTTAAATTATGATACTCCGGCGCTGCAGGAGGAGAATGTGAGAAAAGCCATCGCCATGGGCATTGACAAGGAAGGCTTTACTACAGGACTTTTAAGCGGAAATGGAACTCCGGCAGTGGGAGCGTTCCCATCTAATTTTGCATTTGGAAATGAAGCTGTGACAGCGCCAGAATATGACCCCGAGGAGGCAAAGGAGCTTTTGAAGGAAGCAGGATGGACGGACTCAGACGGAGATGGATATGTGGACAAGGATGGCGAGACGCTTTCTCTTCGCTGGCTGACTTACCCGGGACGTCAGGAACTGCCTCTGCTGGCTGAATCTGCACAGGCCACTCTGAAAGCGATTGGAATTGAAGTAAAGGTAAACAATACAGAAAATACACAAGATTTCCTGGACAAAGGAGATTGGGATATTTTTGCAAGTGCATTCGTGACAGCACCTACCGGTGATCCGGAATATTTCTTCACCACCCATTGCCTCAAGGAATCTGCAAAGAATAGAGGTAAATACTACAATGAGGAGCTGGAAGCTTTAGAGACACAGCTTCATGAAGAATTTGATCCGGAAAAACGCAGCGACTATGCGGTGAAAATGCAGCAGATCATTTTGGATGACTGCGGATTTATCTTCGCCTCTCATCTGAAAATGTCCTTTGTTATGAAATCAAATGTAACAGGTTTCAAAGCGCATCCATCTGATTACTATGAAATTACAGCAGATTTGGATTACGAATAAGATACTCAGATAAAAGAGGAAAAACAGGTATGAAACAGCCATTACTTAAGATGCAGCATGTGGAGATCAGCTATGCTGGAAAGCCAGTGGTCCATGATGTATCACTTCAGATGCAGCCAGGAGAGATTCTGGGAATTGTGGGAGAATCAGGAAGCGGCAAAAGCACACTGATCAAATCTGCCATGGGACTGCTTGGAAAGAACGGAGCAGTGACCAAAGGAGATATTTTTTACAAAAGTCTCAATGTTTTAGATGCGAAAGGGGAAGATTTGCGCAAAATGCGGGGCCCGGAAATGGGTATGATCTTTCAAAATACAAGTGCCTCCCTCTGTCCCATCCGCAGCATTGAAGATCAGTTGTTGGAGAGTGTTCTTCAACATGAGAAAGTAAGCCGGGAGGAAGTAAAAACCAGGGCTTTAGAGCTTTTTGATAAAATGAGGCTGAAGGATGGTGAGAGAATACTGAAAAGTTATCCCTTTGAGCTGTCTGGCGGTATGAATCAGCGTGTAGGCATTATGATGGCTATGATTTTGCACCCGGATCTGCTTTTTGCAGACGAGCCGACCAGCGCGCTGGACGTAACTGTGCAGGCACAGGTAATCCGGGAAATGGTGCAGATGCGGGAACTTTTTGGCACAGGAATTGCCATTGTTACACATAACATCGGCGTTGTGGAATTTATGGCAGATAAGGTGGCAGTGATGTATCAGGGAAAACTGGTGGAGTATGGACCGAAAGAACAGGTAATCTACCATCCAAAGGAAGCATACACCAGGAAGCTGATCGGCGCGGTGCTGCGCATTCGCAGAGGATGATAACATGCAGAAGATTTTAGAAGTAAAGGATTTGAAGAAAACATTTTATAAAAATAAGATACCCTTTGTGGCAGTAAATGGGATCAGTTTTCAGGTCAATACAGGAGAATGTCTTGGAATCGTGGGAGAGAGCGGTTGCGGAAAGAGTACCACAGCAAGGCTCATTGCTCATCTGACCAGGCCGGATGCCGGAAGCATTCTTCTGGACGGGGAAGAGATTCTCCATGCCAAAGGCAAAAAGCTGAAAGAAATCTATACAAAGGTGCAGATGGTATTCCAAACTCCTCAGGATTCCTTTGATCCCAGATGTACATTAGGGGATGGGATCATGGAAAGTATGATCAATCAGGGAATGAAGAAGAAAGAAGCCAGAGAACGGATGCGGTTGCTGATGCACATGGTGGAAATGGAAGAAGAATTTGCCGGCCGATATCCTCATCAGGTCAGCGGCGGTCAGTGCCAGAGAGCGGCCATTGCCAGAGCTTTGGCAGTCAACCCCAAGCTCATTATCTGTGATGAGGCCACCAGTGCGCTGGACGTGACGGTGCAATCTCAGATCATTGAGTTGCTCAGGAAACTGCAACGTGAGATGGGCTTGTCGTTGATGCTGATCTGTCATGACCTGGCATTGGTACAGGAATTGTGCGACCGGGTGCTGGTCATGTACCTGGGAAGCATTGTAGAGGAAGGTACCCCGGATGAGATCATACAGCATCCGAAACAGGAGTATACGAAGATTTTGATCGACTCCGTATTTTGAAAAAGTAAAAGCAGTAACGCAGCCTCACAGAAGAATGTGAATGAATGTTCTTTTGTGAGGCTTTTTTTGTCGATATATGATAAAATGATACCAGGATCGATTGATATAAATGATACCGGGGTTGATTCATATTAATGGGAGGAGGAATGGGCATGAAAAAGCTATGGGTTTATGAGACAAGCATCGGCCCCATTGGCATCGCGGAGGATGGGAAAGGAATTACCAACACCTTTATCGCAGAAGAGAGGACGGCAAAGCTTATGGAAGAAATGGTGAGAGAAAAAACCCATCTCATTGAGAAGGCGGTCATGCAGTTGGAGGAATATCTGGCGGGAGTGCGACGGGAATTTGATCTGCCGCTTCATCTTCAGGGGACAGAGTTTCAGAAGAAGGTATGGCAGGCACTCTGCTCCATTCCCTATGGGGAAACCAGGTCTTATCAGCAGATTGCTGCCATGGTCGGCAATGAAAAAGCCTGCCGTGCTGTGGGGATGGCGAATAATCGCAACCCGGTGATGATTCTTGTTCCTTGTCATCGAGTCATTGGAAAAAATGGAAAGCTGGTGGGCTATGCTGGAGGCTTGGATATGAAGGAGGCTTTGTTGAGATTGGAGAGTGAAAACCATGGATGATAAGAAAAATACTCTGAAGTCAGGCTGCAGGTATACAGAACCGGAAGAGTTAAATCAATACCTCTACGGCTTGTCAGAACCCAAGTATCAGAAATTTTCAAGCGCCCTGATTCCGAATCTTCCTGCTCAGGCAGTCATCGGAGTTCGGCTTCCCATATTAAGGGAAATTGCCCGTGAGATTGCAAAGGGAGAATGGAAGGAGTATCTGATTGGGGCATCGGACAATTTTCTTGAAGAAGTAATGCTGCAGGGCATGGTCATTGGGTATTTGAATGTTTCTCTGGAGGAGAAGCTTACCTGGGTGGCATGGTTTGTTCCAAAGATTAATAACTGGTCCGTCTGTGACAGCTTTTGTACCGGATTGAAAATGACAAAGAAGCATCCCAGGGAGATGTGGGAATTTCTTCAGGATTACATCAGAGATGACAGGGAATATTTTATCCGCTTTGGCGTGGTGATGCTTTTGATTTATTATACTGATGAGAAATATCTGGATCAGGGATTGAAATTACTGGAAGGAATAAGAAGTCAATATTATTATGTAAAAATGGCGGTGGCGTGGGCAGTCAGCAGGTATTATCTGAGTGATCCCAAACAGACGTTGGAATTTCTGAATAATTGTCAGCTGGATGATTTTACTTATAACAAATCACTGCAGAAAATCACAGAATCCCGGAAAGTGGACAAAGAGACGAAGGCATTGATGCGTTCGATGAAAAGAAAATCATTCTAAAAAGACAAAATAATAAGAGGTATTTGATTTATCTGTGATCAAATACCTCTTATTTTAAATGATTGTCCAACGGCCTTTACCTTCCTTTTCTTAGAGTATTAAGATTAAACTAATTTTTTGGTGGTCCGTACCTTCCTTTCTAAATATTATGGGTTAAATCATTCTGCTTCTGGTGGAATCTCCTCCTTTTAGTTATTTCTTAATCTTGTTATTAGCTTCTTGTTTCATTTGATGAGTTTATTATCTGTCTCTTATACACATCTGACGCTGCCGACGAAGCTA
>CAMQZX010000170.1 GCA_947039785.1 uncultured Lachnospiraceae bacterium
GACTGTGTCAGCCATGTTAAAGGGAGAATACGGACAGAGAGAGGTGTATGTGGGAGTACCCTGTATCATCAATCAGAATGGAGTACAGAAAATCCTGCCCCTGAAATTGACTGGAGAGGAAATGGAAAAGCTGGAGAAGTCCTGTGAGACACTGCGCAGCAGCTATCAGGGAATCCTGTAAGAAAAAAGAATAGTTCTAGATTATTTTTAGATTCTCTTATTTTCTAGTTGAGATAATTTACTATATCGAATATAATACAATTAGTATAGCCATAAAACTAATTTGCAAAATGAACGCAGAACAAGCAGTCCCCACTTCAAGTGTACGGAGTACTAAGTGGCTAAGAAGGGGGGATGCTTGTGTCAGGTGGGAGAATACATGAAAAAGGATAGAGATATCATGGTACCCGGTGTATGCGTATTGTTAGTCCTGCTGATTATCAGCATATCAGGCTGGACCTATTATAATTACACAATTCGGGAGTACCAGTTGGAGGATGCGAATGATATCAGGGCGTATGAACGGCATTACGTTCTGATTGTAGAAAATACGGACTCTCTGTTCTGGCAATCAGTATATGCCAGTGCAGTGGAGAGAGCAGCTGAAAAAGATGCTTATCTGGAATTGATGGGAACCACCATTTCCCAGGGTTATACCATGGAAGATATGATGCGCATGAGCATCGCCGAGTCTGTGGACGGCATTTTGCTGGAATATACTGGTGGGGATGAACTGGTTCGTCTGATTGATGAGGCAGTGGGAAAGAACATTCCCGTGGTTACTATTTCTGAGGATGCACCTCAAAGTCAGAGACAGAGCTTTGTGGGGGTGAACACCTATCAACTTGGAGAAGCATACAGTCAGCAGGTGATTTCGCTGATTGATGATACCACGGAAAATGTTATGATTCTCACAAAAAATTCCAGTGATGAGAGCAATCAAAAATTGATTTCTGTCCAGATCAGCAACGCAGTGGCTCAGTACACAAAGGGCACTCAGAAGGTGGATGTGGAGGTAAAAAACGTGGATTCTCAGTCCGCCTTTGACTCTGAGGAGGTAATCCGCAACATTTTTTCCAGTCGGAAAGGTCCTCCGGATATTCTGGTCTGTATGGATGAGGTGGATACGGAATGTGCTTACCAGGCAGTGATCGATTACAATGAGGTGGGAGCTGTCTCCATCGTGGGATATTATGCCACGCCCACAGTGCTGGAGGGAATTCAGAAGAAGATCATTCCTGTTATCGTGGAACTGGATGCAGACCAAATGGGAAGAAACGGAATTCAGGCGCTGACAGAATACCGGAAAGAAGGGCGTGTCAGTGATTATTTCAGCGTGGATGTAAATCTGATTACCTGTCAGAACGTAGAGGAATATATCAGTCATAATGAAGAAAAATCAAAATAACAGATGGAAGGATCTGCCGATCCGGAAAAAGATGTTGGTGGCTTTCGTCATGACATCTGCGGTGATGTTTGTCATGAATTTATTTATGTATTGGCAGGTCAATCAAACAATTAAGAAAATTGATGAAATATATATCAGTAATGTCAATCTCAACCAATTAGCGGATAACTTTGCCGATGTGCAGAATTCCATGTATTCTTATCTCACGGTGAAAAGCTCCAGGTCTCTGGAAGATTATTATCGAAGTGAGCAGAACTTCAGAGATAAGCTGGAATTTTTAAGCGATTGCATTTCAGACAACAGGATGATTATGCTGGAGAAAAATATCCGTTCCATGTCAGAAACCTACCTGGATGTATCGGGGGAGGCGGTACAGGCCAAGAGAGGACGAAATGTGGAGAAATATAAGGAGTCCTATGAGGAAGCTTTGGATTTATACAATTATATCAATACATACATTTATCAATTGAATAATCTTCATTTTGGTAACAATGCCTCCTCTTATCAGGTATTGATGAAATCGCTTCGATATATGGAAGTGATCAGTTCTCTGATTCTGGTGGCCATTACAGTGCTGAATCTGCTGATTTTAACCGTTCTCACCAGAAATATTACCCGGCCGCTGACCCGACTGGCAGAGAGTGCGGCGCTGGTTGGAGAAGGCAATTTTGAGGTGGAGGTCCAGCAGACAGATTCCAGAGATGAGATTGGAGTTGTGACAAGAGCGTTTAACCAGATGGTACACAGTCTGAAGATTTATATTGAGAGAACGAGAGAGAGTATGGAGAAGGAACGAAAGATGAAGGAGAGGGAACTTCTGATGGAAACTCATCTTAAGGATGCCCAGTTAAAATATCTGCAGTCTCAAATCAATCCCCACTTTCTTTTTAACTCTCTCAATGCAGGGGCTTGGCTTGCCATGATGGAGGATGCAGAGAAAACCTGTCTGTTTATTGAGCGAATGGCAGAGTTTTTCCGTTATAATGTGAAAAAAGGTTCTGAGGTTGCTACGCTGCGGGAAGAGCTGGATGCCGTGGATAATTACATTTATATTTTGAATGTGAGATTTGCCGGGGATATTCATTTTACCAAGACGGTGGATGAACAGGTATTGGAGCAGCCCATGCCCAGTATGCTGCTGCAGCCTATTGTGGAAAATGCAGTTAACCATGGAATTCGAAATATTGAATGGGAGGGATGGATTCATCTTGATGTAAGCCATCAGGATTCTTTTGTACGAATCAGTGTGAAGGATAACGGAAAGGGAATGTCCAAGGAGAGGATTCGTCAGGTATTGGAGGGAAGCTTAAAGACTTCCAGTCAGAAGAATGATTCCACAGGAATTGCTATGGATAATGTGATTCACCGTCTGGAATTGTTTTATAATCGCAAAGATTTAATGAGTATCATCAGTGACGGGACCGATCAGGGAACAGAGGTTATTGTTTTGCTTCCAATCGAAGTGAGGTAGTCAGGGAGAAGAGAAAAGTATGTATCGTGTATTATTAGCCGATGATGAAGGCATTATGCTACAGTCGTTAAAGACGATTATTGAGGGGAATTTTGGGCAGGAATGTGAAATTGCCATGGCAAAGACCGGCAGGGCTGTGGTGGAACTGGCAGAAACCTTCCGTCCGGACATTGCATTTATGGATATTCAGATGCCGGGGCTCAATGGAATTCAGGCCATGAAGGAGATTCAGAAAAATAATAAAAATGTGATCTTTATTGTCATAACGGCATATGACAAATTCGACTATGCCAAGGAGGCCATTAATCTGGGCGTGATGGAATATCTGACCAAGCCGGTGAATAAAAAAGTAGTGCTGGATGTGCTGGTTCAGGCCATGCATAAGGTGGACGAGACCAGACAGAAGAGAAGTGATGATCTGAAAATCCGGGAGAAGCTGGAGACGGTGATTCCAGTGCTGGAGAGCGGATATATTTATGAATTGCTTTTGTCCAGCCGAAGCAGTGCTTCTACGGAGAATTACCGGAAGCTTTTGGATATTCAGGAGCAGCATGCTTATGCGATTGTTCTGGAATTTGGAGATCGGGGAGAAAATGGAAAGATGACCAATGAAGTCGGGGCAAGAGTCCAGGCGGAGAAATTTTACCCGGAATTGCGGGAGATTGTCAAAGGTTATTTTCACTGTATTGTGGGGCCTCTTATGGGAAACAAGATTGTGATGCTTGTACCTTATGATCATGGCGAGGTAAGCTATGAAGAACGTGTCCGGATTCTGGAGAGAACCAGAAATATGGTATATAAGCTGGAAGAGAGAATCCCCAGCTATTTCCGGGGCGGGATTGGATACATAAAGGAAATCGAAGACGCCAACAGCTCCTACGAGGATGCACTCAACGCTTTGCGCCGTACAGACAGCCATGTGATTCATGTAAAGGATGTGCCTGGTACCAAAATATATGACGGAGAATATCCTTCCGATGTGGAGAAAAAAATGTTTCAGTGTCTGTTGAAAGCAGACGCACGGGGGGCAGAGAATCAGGCAAATCTTTTCTTTGACTGGATGGTTACCAATTTTCCTGATAATAGAGAGGAAATTGAACTGAAAGTGCTGGAATTTGTCATGTGGGCGGAGCGGGAAGCTTCCATGAACAATGGTGTGCCCTATGGATTCGGTTATCGGAAGGATTATCTGACAGCAGTACAGTCTTTTGACAATTATGAGCAGCTAAACCGATGGTTTATTTCTAAAATTCAGGAAATATGCAAAAATAGTTCCACCACCAAGGAAACCCAGACAGAGACGTTGGTGAGTAAAGTGAAATCTTATATCGAAGAAAATTACCAGAAGGATATTTCTCTGGAAGATGTCTCCCGACTGGTGGATATCAGTCCCTATTATTTCAGCAAATTGTTTAAGAAGGAATCCGGCAAGAACTTTATTGAATATCTCACTGAGGTTCGGATGAAACATGCAAAGCAATTTCTTCGGAATGGCTCCTACAGCATCAAAGAGGTCTGCATTATGTCAGGATACAGTGATCCGAATTATTTCAGCAGACAGTTTAAGAAGTATGAAGGGGTGACACCCAGCGAGTTTCGGGAAAGGTTGTGAAGAAAATGAGATGGAAAAAGGGATTTATAGTAATCTTGACAATGTGCCTGCTTCTTATGGGCTGTGCTGGAGAGATAAAGGCAGTTCAGGAAGCAGAGGAAGACAGTGACAGCAAAATTCAGATTGGAATCAGCTTTGACTCCTTTGTGATTGAGCGGTGGATTCGTGACCGGGATGTGTTTGTGTCAACGGCAAACAAGCTGGGTGCTCAGGTGAACGTCCAAAATGCCAATGGAGATGTGAAGGAACAGATTTCTCAGATTGAATATTTCATTGAAAAAAAGATGGATGTAATCGTTGTAGTGGCAGTGGACTGCGATACTTTGGGAACGGTGATCAAAAAGGCAAAGACGGAGGGAATCAATGTTATCAATTATGACCGTCTGGTGAAGAATTCCAACGCGGATCTGTATATTTCCTTTGACAATGAAGTGGTGGGAAGGCTGATGGCTGAAGGCCTGATTAATGCAATTCCTCAGGGCGGTGACATTTTTATGATCAAAGGTCCTGTGGAAGACAATAATGTGGCTTTAGTCAGTAAAGGGTTTCATGAGAAAATTAAAGACAGTAATCTGAAAGTGGTATACGGAGCAAACTGCGACGGATGGCTGGCGGAGGAGGCTTTTGGATATGTAAATGAAGGGCTGAAAGAATACCCCAACGTGGCTGGAATCATGTGCGGCAATGATGACCTGGCAAGCTACGCCTTCCGGGCTCTGGCTGAAAATCGAAAAGCTGGAGAGGTAGCTTTGGTGGGACAGGATGGAGATCTGACTGCATGTCAGAGAATCGTGGAAGGAACTCAGACCATGACCGTGTATAAATCCGTGGACAAGCTGGCTGCAAAGGCGGCTGAATGTGCTGTGAAGCTGGCAAAGGGACAGGATTTAAATGTTTTGGAAACCATTGATGACGGTTCCAATAATGTGCCTTTTTTGAAATTGACCCCTGTGGCTGTAAACAAAGACAATATGGATGAAGTAATCATAGACGGAGGATTCCATCTGAGAGAAGATGTGTATCTGAATGCAGATGCCTGTGGCATAGAAGAGGGGAACTTCCTTGATGAATAGAAAATAGCATAAATTTGTGATGAGTAGCATATTTTTGCAACAAAAAAGTCTTGTCTTCGGGCAGGGCTTTTTGCTTTTGGCAAAAATGTGCAGTCGGTTCATAAGTAAGTCCAGAATCACCTATGGTATAGTATAGTCGTAACAGGGAAGTGTCTGAAATACTCGGGCGCTACAGGTTACTAATAAAATGATCGGAGGATTTGGAACATGAAAAAGAAAGTAGTTGCAACATTATTATCCGTAGCTATGGTTTCTGCAATGCTGGCAGGATGCGGCACATCTGGAGAAGTGGCAGATAAGAGTGCAGCAGAAGAGGCAAGCAGTGACGGTGCTGAGGATGCGGCAGATGCATCTTCAGATGCGGCAGCAGGCAGCGGAAACCTGGTTGGTGTGGCAATGCCTACCAAAGACTTACAGCGTTGGAACCAGGATGGAACCAATATGAAAGCAGAGCTGGAAGCAGCAGGCTACCAAGTAGACCTTCAGTATGCAAATAACGATATTGCTACTCAGGTGTCTCAGGTTGAGACTATGATTTCCAATGGATGCAACCTTCTGGTGATTGCTTCCATCGACGGTGAGTCTCTTGGAACTCCTCTTTCACAGGCAAAAGATGCAGGAATCCCTGTTATTTCTTATGACCGTTTGCTGATGAATTCTGATGCTGTATCTTACTATGCAACATTTGATAACTATATGGTAGGAACAAAACAGGGTGAAGCTATTGTAGAAGCTTTGGATCTGGAAAATGCAGATGGACCATTTAACATGGAAATCTTTACAGGTGACCCTGGTGACAACAATGCACGTTTCTTCTATGGCGGTGCCATGGACGTTCTTCAGCCATACATTGACAAGGGAAAGATCGTTGTTAAATCCGGTCAGACAACATTCGAGGAAGTTGCTACTGCTAACTGGTCCACAGAGACAGCTCAGAACAGAATGGATACCATCATTTCTGGTAACTACTCTGACGGAACCGTTTTAGACGCAGTTCTTTGCTCTAACGACTCCACATCCCTTGGTGTACAGAACGCTCTTGCAGCATCTTACACAGGCGAATATCCATTCATCACCGGTCAGGATTGTGACGTTGCCAACGTGAAGAATCTGGTTTCTGGAAAACAGGGCATGGACATCTTCAAGGATACTCGTGATCTTGCAACAGCAGTTGTTGGAATGGTAGATGCCATCATGAGCGGCGAAGAGGCCGAAGTAAACGATACAGAGTCTTATGACAATGGTTCTGGTATCATTCCTACATATCTTTGCGAGCCTAAGGTTTGTACTGTAGATAACTATGAAGAATTACTTCTTGATTCCGGTTACTATACAGAAGACGATTTAAAATAAGACAAATTTGATTTGAAACAATTTCATGCAGGCGGGTTGCGGCCCGCCTGTCATATTCTGATAGGGAGGGATACAGTTGGCAAAGATACTTTTGGAAATGAAGAATATCACCAAAACTTTCCCCGGCGTAAAAGCGCTTGATAACGTAAATTTACAGGTCGAAGAGGGTGAGATTCATGCTCTGGTAGGTGAGAATGGTGCAGGTAAGTCAACTTTAATGAATGTACTCAGCGGAATTTATCCGTATGGCAGTTATGAGGGTGACATTATCTATAATGGAGAAATTTGTAAGTTTAACAAGATTAATGACAGTGAAGAAAAAGGAATCGTAATCATACATCAGGAATTGGCTTTGATTCCCTATATGTCCATCGGCGAGAACATGTATCTGGGAAATGAAAAGGGACATAAAGCGGCTATTAACTGGAATGAAACGTATGGTGAGGCAGACAAATATTTGAAGACAGTAGGTCTTAAAGAGTCCTCACGTACTTTGATTAAAGATATCGGCGTAGGTAAGCAGCAGTTGGTTGAGATTGCAAAGGCTCTGGCAAAACATGCCAAATTGTTGATTCTGGATGAGCCTACTGCATCTTTGAATGAAGATGATTCTCAGGCATTGCTGGAATTACTGCTGAAATTTAAAAGTGAGGGTATGACCTCTATCATCATCTCTCACAAATTGAATGAGATTGCATATGTTGCGGATAAGATTACAGTTATCCGGGATGGATCTACCATCGAGACTATGGACAAGAAAACGGATGAGATATCTGAAGACAGAATCATTCAGGGAATGGTTGGCCGTGAGCTGACAGACCGATTCCCCAAACGTCCGGATGTGAAGGTGGGGGATGTGGCCATGGAGGTTAAAAACTGGACCGTTTATCATCCGCTTTATTCTGAGAGAAAGGTTGTGGATAACGTTTCTTTCAAGGTACATAAAGGTGAGGTGCTGGGTATTGCCGGACTGATGGGTGCCGGACGTACAGAGCTTGCCATGAGTATTTTCGGACGCAGCTACGGTGCCAACATTTCCGGCCAGATCATTATGAATGGCAGGGAAGTACAGTTCCATACTGAACGGGATGCCATCAGACACAAACTGGCCTATGTAACAGAAGACCGTAAAGGTAATGGTCTGATCTTATCCAACCCAATTAAGATCAACACTACTCTGGCAAATATGAATGCTGTCAGCAATCACGGAGTGATTGACACAGACAAAGAATATGCTGTAGCAGAAGAATACCGTTATAAGCTGAAAACCAAGTGTCCTTCTGTGGAACAAAACGTTGGCAACTTAAGCGGTGGTAACCAGCAGAAGGTACTGCTTGCAAAATGGATGTTTGCAGAACCGGATATCTTGATACTTGATGAGCCTACCAGAGGTATTGACGTAGGAGCGAAGTATGAAATCTACTGTATCATCAATGACCTGGTTGCAGCAGGAAAATCCGTAATCATGATTTCTTCTGAATTGCCGGAAGTTCTTGGTATGTCAGACAGAATCTATGTCATGAATGAGGGGAAAATCGTCGGTGAGCTGGATGCTGCCGAGGCGACTCAGGAATTGATCATGTCACGTATTTTGAAATCAAGTAAAGGAGAGTAGAAAATGGAAAAGATTAAAGTATCTGAAGTGATTAAAAAATATACCATGGTAATTGCTCTTGTAG
>CAMQZX010000171.1 GCA_947039785.1 uncultured Lachnospiraceae bacterium
AATCAATATGCATTTGTATAGAAATTTTAGTGAAATTTACACATTAAGGAGGGGTTTACAGATAACTGATCTGCCACCTTAACAAGTCCTCTTAAAAACATGGTAATTTTTTACATATATTATTGATTTTCTTGTCAAAATAGCGTATACTTTACGTATGCTATATAATGGCTTTGCAAATACATTGCCATATAAATATATTAGCAAGAATAGCACAATCGTATACGAGTGCCCCGGTTCAATCATCCTATCCAGTGATTGAATCGGGGCACTGTCGTTTCTGTACTCCGCAAGTTTATATTTATCTTTTTATTTATTAAGTTAAACTCTCAAAACTCTTTTTGACTATTCCTATTTTGCAGAAGCTCCACACTTTCCGGGAGCTACTACAGTCTTACTGTTTCCACCTGAAGAATAGGCAAAATCAGACATGGGATATTGCTTCTCAAAAGCAGGTGTCTTAAACTCATCATCTCTTTCATGATTGTCAAAGTCATAGCTTCCTTTCAGAAAATATTGATAATCCGCCTGTCCAAAATCCCATGTGGAATCCAGATTATAATATTTATCGCCCAATTTTACAATATTCCATGCATGACCTTGCAGTTCTGAAACACCAGCGATGATTCTGCAATCCAATCCAGCTTCCATGGCAAGCCGGTAAAACAAAGAAGCATATCCTTCACACACGGCTGTTTTATCCACTAATGCAGCATAAGCTGTATGAGCCCGCTCATATTCAGAGTCTGAAAGATGTTCATAATCGTAGGTCACATTTGATGTAATGTAATCATAGATTGCTTTACATTTTCCATAATCTGATTTAGATTTCAAATCTAAACTGCTGATAATTGATTGAACCCTGGAAGTCACTTCATCTTCCTGACTTTTATCTGTCCGGTAGATCAGCTTAATTGTATCTGTTATCTGATCATGGGTTGCGTACTGCATACCTTCTGCATTAATCCGAAATTGTTTCGTATGACGTTTTAGATAGTCCCCTTCTGCAGGATTTCCTGTATGGCGGAACACCTGATCCATTAACTGTGAATTAAACATATTCGCAGTTCCTGATGGAATGTTGAAGTCAACCTTTATCAAAGTTTCTCTGTTCAGCATTTTTTCTCTAATCTCAGATGCCACCTCTTCCAAAGTGGACATTTTCACATTCCCAACAGACTCTTCACAGATCTCAGACTCTATTGCCGCCCCTTCTGAACTGTCCTCCAACAAAATCTCCGAAATCTCAGCTTCTGTCAAAATTTCCACACTGACCGTGTCAGAATCTGAGGATGCAGCCATTACAGAGCCTGGTACAGACAAAACCATAGATAACGATAGCAATATTGCGAATGATCGTTTATTCATTTATACCCTCCAACTCTTTACAATCATTATTTACACTCTAATTGACTATATTATGATGCAGGGGCAAAAGATCTTTGCCCCCATGATATCTACGGATTATTCCGGATACACCAGCCTCTCCTCCGTAATATTATAAAGCACATCCAAATATTTCTTCGCCAGATATTTCGCCATTCCAAGGTTCATATCCAGATAATTTCCACAGTCTTTCGGTGATGCTCCCGGAATTTCCCCTTCAAAATCCCGGATAAACTCAAAGGTACGGATTACCAACGGTACAATGTCCTTAGACTCATAATCTCCTCCCATCAGCAGGTAGTTTCCGGTACGGCATCCCATGGGACCCCAGTAGATGATTTTATCCTTATATTCAGCATCGTTGCGCAGATAAGTGGCTGCCAGATGCTCAATGGCGTGCAGCTCAGCAGTATTCATTACCGGCTCTTCATTTGGGGAGGTCATGCGCAGGTCAAAGGTGGTAATCACCTGATCTCCCAGATAGTCCTTACGGGATACGTACACTCCCGGCTGTAATTTATTGTGGTCAATGGTAAAGCTTGCAATTTTTTCCATAATCGTGATTCTCCTTACTTATTATAATATGTCTATGATTCATTCTTACTTCATCATCAGATTAAATTGCTTCGTAATGCGTGATACCTCACCCATCACCTCATCGATTCCGGCTTCCGTCTGGTACCAGTTTTCTCTGTTGATGCCCTCTGCCGCAGAAGGGCAGACAAAAAGCCGTGCTTCCGGAAATTGAGTCTGATAGTACATCAGACAGCGTCTTGCATGATGGCCTTTACAGCAGATAATCCCTCTTTGAATCTCAAGACCGGATCGGTCAGTGACTTGTCTGGAGCAAATAGCATTTTCATAAGTGAACGTAGCCTGATCTTCTCGCAAAATCGCCTCTTTGGGAACTCCATTCTCCATCAGCACATGGCAAAGAAACTCCCATTCCGTCTCATAATCTTTCGAATACTTTTCTTTCTTCTCCAGCACACCTGCAAAATGTCCCAAGGTCACGCTGTAGCGGCCACTGGGCAGCACATAGGGTGCATATCCCAATCTCCATAATTGGGCAGCATGTTCTGCCATCTGGGGATAGCCGTTGCCGGGGATGAAGATAATGTCTGATTTTTGGGGCGTGTCTTCTGCAAAAACAAATTCTGTAATCTGTCTTTGAAAGTCTTGAAATGCGGTCATTTGCGCTTCTTCTCTCCAATGAAAAATCCTCTGCCACAGAGCAAAGGATTTTTGTAAATTGTCAAAGGTTGCTGGTTTCATAGTATCACACTTCCCAAAATTGTGCAATACTTTCCAGATTAAGAACAGATCGCCAGCCCCTTCCGGGTTACTGGACGCTCTGTTTTCTGTAACGCATTCACCATCCAACAGACTATTTTCCAAAGTATTGATCCAACACAACCGTATCCTTGTCCACCACATATCCGCTTCCGCCGCGGTCCTTCACATCTTCCACCATGCTGACCAATAAGATTGGCTTTTCTGCAGATGAATCAGTGGTGGAGATGGCAAACCAGCCAAGCTCTGTGCCGGTGGTATCGTCAGCGGATGCTTTAATTTCTGCTGTACCTGTCTTGCCTGCCAGAGTCATATCTTCTCTGTGGGCTCCGTAGCCGGTTCCGTTGGGATTGTTGATTACCTGTTTCATTCCTTCCAGAACTGTGTTTGAAATTTCCTGAGAAAATGCCTGGGAATACCACACTTCTCCCTGAAGCTTGTCCTGATGATTATCCCGATAAACCAGATACGGCTTCCTTACATTTCCCTCATTGCAAAACAGGGTATACAGACTGGCCAGGTGCAAAGGATTGATCAAAATCTGTCCCTGTCCATAGCCGCTGTCTGCAAGCTGAATTTCCGTCTCAATATGCTCCGTATTGGAATATTGGGACACGGACATGGTAATCTCAAAGGGCAGTTCCTCCTGAAAGCCCAACTCTTTCAGTGCCTGTTCCAGACCTTCTGCTCCAATACGAAGGGCCGCCTTTGCAAAGTAGATATTATCTGAGTAAATCAACGCATTCTCCATGGTCACAGGCTCATAATCATGGAGGGTTGTCACGTAATAGGAGCCCCAGGAGCTGTCCTTCTGCCAGCTCAGTCCCACATTTCCAAAATCCTCAGTCGGATTCACCGCCCCTGTCTTTATTCCAATGGCAGCAATGATGGGCTTGAATGTGGAACCAGGACACCACACCTGCCGGAAGCGGTTATACAATGGCTTCCTCTCATCTTCGTTGAGTTCTGTCCATTGCTGCTGGGACATTCCCCTGATAAAATCGTTGCTGTCATAGGATGGTGTACTGACCAGGGCCAACACTTCTCCGGTATAGGGATTGAGAGCCACAGAGCAGCTTTTGTCTTCCTGAAATTGTTCATAGAGAGCTTCCTGCAGTTCTGCGTCTATGGTCAGCTGAATGTTCTGTCCGTGCTGCACAGGTCTGTCAGCCAGCTCTGCTTTGTGGTTTCCTTCCTCGTCTTCGATATAGATGCAGCAGCCATCCTGACCCTTTAATTCCTTCTCAAAGAGACTTTCCATACCGCTTCTGCCAATGACACTGTTGGCAGTGTATCCTTCGCCTGGATGTTCTTCCAGATCTTCAGCTGTTACGTTTTGTACATATCCTGTCAGGTGAGAAGCTGCCTCTCCCAGAGGGTATTCCCGCACCTCGGTATCGGTAATCATCACTCCGGGAATTTTGAGAAGCCTCTCCTGTAATTTCTCCTGTTCTTCGGCTTCTGCCAATTCTTCATCCGGAATCATTTTCAAAAGATCCAGCGCCTGTACCTTCGGTATCGTGGCAATGGGAACGAAGGAATCTTCCTTTACCCATGAGGCTTCCAACTTATCTTGGATTGTCTCCGGCTCCATGTCCAGCAATGTTCCCAATTCTTTCATGGCACTTTCATCGTCTTCCAGCTTCATGGGCACTATCCCCACCGAAGATGCCACGCCTTTCCCTGCCAGAACACGGCCGTTTCGATCCAGTACCTGTCCACGTTCTGCCTGAGTGGTGGTGACGCGGACTTTATCTGTGGATTCCAGCTGGGGAAAGATCAGGCTGTCACTCCAGGAAAGTCCATATCCGCCTTTGATTTTTACAAAACGAGCCTCATTTTCAAAGCTGACGGTTCCGCCCATGGTTTCCAGAGTGGTGCGGTATCCCACATATTTGCGTTTCTCAGAGTTGTCCATGAGCTCTACTTTCATATTGGATACTTCAATCCCTTCGTAAATGGCTGAATTTCGTTTTATAAACTCCTCCCTGCTGATGTTCCCGGAGCTTTCCTGATCCAACATCCCATACATCTCTTCGTATTCTCCCTTGGGAATGTGATTCATATATTCCACCAGAAGCTCCTGTGGCGTGGGAATGGATTGAAAATAAAAATAGGCGGCCCCACAGCCCACCACTACTGCAGCGGCCCCAGCGATTGCTGCCTTTATAAATATTTTTCCACGTTTCTTCTTTTCTCTCATATTATCTTAGTAATCCTTTTCCTGTTTTTCAGACTGTCACTTTTGTATCAGATTATCGTCACCGGCGCGCGGTCAAGCACATTTTGCAGGAACGGTTGCGGGACGCGCACCGGTACAAATCAGTAATAATGATTTCTTTAATCTTACATCTGTAAGATTAAATTGTCAAGTCTGTCCTTGAGAGAATTTCTGCGGCTGCTTTATTCTGAAACAGCCGCATTATTTTTATTTTTTTCAGGAAGCCCCTTACTTTGAGAAATTACAAGCCCTGCCAACGTCAGCAATGTTCCCAGAGCTGCCATGCCTGTAATCTGCTCCCTTAAAATCAAAACAGAGGTCACAACTGTAATTACGGGACTTGCATAAATATAGACGCTGGTCTTTACCGGTCCCAGCAATTTCACAGCAAAATTCCATGTAACAAAGCACATGGCAGATGCCCCAAGCCCCAGAAAAATAATGTTAAAAAGATTCACCGGACGCCCAAATCGTTCCAATCCCAGTTGGAAATCAAAAAAGCCCAGTGTTGGAATCATAAAAAGAATTCCATAAAAAAAGATTCGTCTTGTAGTCTGAATGACATTGTAGCCAAAGCTACTGATGTTTCTGGTCAGCAGAGAATAACATGCCCACAGAAAGGCTGCCAGTAACGCCAACACATCACCCAGTGGATTTAACTGCATTTGAGAACCGTTGAAACTGATCAGACAGATTCCTGCCATTGCCACCACAAAGCCTATAAAAAAGCTGGCACGGGGCCGTTCTTCATTTTTCATAAAAATCCAGGTCAAAATAGCGGTAAACATGGGTGCCGCCGAGAGAATCACTCCCACATTGGATGCCATTGTATAGGTAAGCGCGATGTTTTCCATCAGATAATACAAAGTTACACCGCTGATTCCTGCCAGTACAAAGGTAATCTCCTGTTTTATGGTGGTGCCTTTCAGACGATGGGGATATACGATGATCAATGCCAGAAACCCCATCACAAACCGAAATACCAAAATCTCAATAGGTTCAAAATCCACCAGCAATATTTTGGTGGAGATAAAGGTGGTTCCCCAGACCATCACTGTCAACAGGGCAGCCAAATGCCCGATACTTTTCTTTTCCATCTCGTTTTGTTCCTCCCTCTAAGATGAATGTACATGATTTATATCTATTGTAATACGTGCCAGGATGTCTCTTCCGCCATCTTCCTCTTTAAAAATATCTCCCGATACACACTGGGCGGTATCCCGATAAACCTGCTGAAATAATTGGTAAAATGGCTTTGATCGGAAAACCCTGTCTGCATCGCTGCCTCAATGGGCATGACTCCCTGTTCCAGCAGCTTTTTCGCCTCATTGATCCTGATAATTTCCAGATATCGGTAAGGAGTGACGCCTTTGGATTTGGTAAAAGCACGAAGAAGGGTAGATTTGCTTAAACCAGCACATTTACAAATCTGATCCAGATAAATCCTCTCCATATAATGTTCATGAAGAAACTCACAGGCAAGGTCAAGTTCCTTCCGACATTCCGGAATGCACTGTTCAAAGGGTTGTCCATATCGTTCGATAATCAGGGAAATCATTAACAGAAGCAGCTCTTCCTTCTCAAACTCTCCGGAGCCGTTCATTATCAGCTTATGGAGAGGCTGCAGGTAACTGGCCAGTTCCTCATCTACAATCACATTAGGAGAAAATCCGGGAAGTGCCCTCTTTCCTGTCACTTCTTCCGCCAGATCCAGCATCACATCTTTGGATATGTTAAAGCCCCGGTAGTCGAAGCTTTTCCCGTCTATCTGTACACACCCGTGATTATCTCCCGGATTAAGCAGGAGAATATTTCCCGCAGATATATCATATAGCTTGTTACGGCAGGACATATGCCGTTTCCCACCTTCCACAAACCCAATAAGGTAATACTCATGGAAATGATTTGGGAAGGGCTGTATGATTCCTTCAAAACGGTATGCCTCTATTTTAAGTTCCTCATCGTAACAAACAGTTCTAATCTCTTTTTTCACACCTTTTTCCTCCTGTTTCTGTAGTCCTATTCTACTATATTACAGATAAAAAGGCTTGTATAATATCTTCATTTTCATGAAAGCAAAGGGATTCCGAGTTCACCTCACCAGCAATCCTTTCAATTTGGGCCGAGAGTTCCTCTTTGACTTTGTCAGAGATCAGAAATTCTTCGCTTTGCTGATTTAACCACTCCTGCATAGAATTCCTCTTTTGTGCTTTCGCACTTTTCTCACTATTATACGGTATGTTTGTTCCAATCTCCAGAACTTCCTTTAGATTTCTTTTAACAACGCCTGCAGCATCAAGATGTGATACTCTTCGTCTTTGATAATTCTGGACAAAATGGCTTTGATATATTTGTCATGGATCATTTTTATGTGCATCTGGTATTGGTTGATGGCGGCCTTTTCTGATTCAATGTCGGCTAACAGCATCTTCTGAGTGTGTTCCGGAAGCGTCAGATATTCTGGTGTCCACATACTTTGCCTTCCATTTTGCCCCCTTGCAGTGAAATCAATGTGGCCTCCCAACAGATGAATCAGCTCTCCCAGCTTTTGCAAATGCATCATTTCAGCAATTGCAATTCCCAGGATGGTTTTTGCAAGTGGGCATTTCTCACCGGACATACGGTTTTCGTTGTTGATGTACTGTGTGATGGCTGATAACTCCGATACTGCACCACAGTAATCCATACTGAGCAGATTGGCATAAGCCTGATTTTGGGCTTCTACCTGTATGGGTGGATAAGGTAAATCCATCATGATGGGCCTAATCCCAGCAAAGCTGCAGGAATTTGTCAGCGGCTGTTTCTCTTTCACACATTTTTTCTCATCTATACGCTCTTCCCTTTCCGGTCTCTTTGCACATTCTTCCACCTTATTGACAGCATTATTTGCCGCCATATGATCCCTGGTGTTTCCCATTCGATTGTTTCCCATTCTGTTACGCATACTGCCATTTCTATTTCCCATATAATTTGCCATAATCAACTTTACTCCTGATCGATCTGTCATCCATATATTTGTAATATATTACAATTGGCTCAGAATGTGCATAACAGCTTTGCCTGACATCCCAAAGCAAAGGCAGCTCATTTTAAGGTTCTCTCTGTGAAAATTGACCATCCGTTTGCTGCATACATTTCCATAATTATTTGATTTTATCTTCCTTCTTGTACATTGACAGCAGTTTGTCCAGATAAATGGATTTAAACTGCCTGCTTGCCAATGCCTGTTTCAGCGGCGGCAATTTCAAAATTGTTCCAAACACAGCTGCCATGGCACGGTGGTTGGCAAATGCCTGATTGTCAAAAATCAGATTTTGCAGTGTTCCCTTCTCAATGGCCTGCAGTACAAATCGGTGAGTGCTGTTTACCGGAGTAATGATCTGTACCGGACGACGTTTCAGTTCGATGGCCTTTGTGGGGCAATTTCTGGCACAGACGCCACACCCCAAACAGATTTCTGTATCCACCACGGCTCTCTTTTTCTTTCCGGCTTCTTCTCTCTCCCTATCCTGCATCTCGATGGCAAGAATCGGGCAAACCTTCCCACACTTTCCGCAGCCAATGCACTTGTCCAGGTTGATTTCCGGAATATAGTTGGTGGTGGCCACCGGCTGCATGGGACTGAATCGCCGTGCCGCCTGATGTGCGGACC
>CAMQZX010000172.1 GCA_947039785.1 uncultured Lachnospiraceae bacterium
ACTTCTAGCTTCGTCGGCAGCGTCAGATGTGTATAAGAGACAGATCTATAAGTATTCTGATCAGCAATTTCACTGCTTTATATTCCCAATGTAACTTGTGAAACATACAAATCCAGAAGCCTTTTTCTGCTGGATAGAAAGGAGTTCCTATGAATCATACTTATTATACTCGCAGTCCCACAAATCTGTGTGCCGTCTGGCTGATATTATAAAAGTATCATAAAAAAGCGCGGCTATAGCACTACTTAACAAACTTACCCAACAAAAAGAAAGGAGACGCAGGCGGCCAGACTGCCTGTAGCAAAACATGAAAAAACCAAAAAACTCAAACATAAAAAAGCGCCGGATAAAGCTCAAAAAGCTTATCGCCTTTTTCACGGCTTTGCTTGTCCTTCTGGGCACGGTCATCGGGTATTTTCCCAGTTTAATTCATGCCGCATCTACTACCATTTCTTATGCCACCGAAAACAAGGTATACAACCGGAAATATTCTTATACCTTTAAGACTACTTCCAAAACAACGTCCTCCCTCTGGGGAGCCAAAAACAGTACTTCACTTATGAATAAAATTGATCCAAACAATGAAGTTTCCAACAATCGTTACTATGTGGATCTTACCAGCGCCAGCAAAGGCAGCTTTGGAATCCTTTATGAAAATGTGGGAAATTACAACAAACAGTCTCTGGATTTAAAGCTTACCATTATGGACTGGGGAAATGAGAAGCAGTGGAAGGTCACAGCAGACGGTTCCATGGGGAATCCAACTGTAATTCTCTATAAAAATAAAATAGACGTGGGAATCTGCGGACCAGAGTGGATTCGGACAAAATTTACCTTCTTAAAATCGGGCACCAACCAGGAAGTGGACTTAAAGGGGCATATGACCCTGGTGGATCTGGATGAGAACCAGAAAGTACGATTTCCAAGCAATTGCGGCATCAGCCAGGCATTCATACTGAAAGGAAATACCCACCTCACAGCAGACGGTAACAAAATCGTGGCCGCAGATGCGGGAACTGCCGATGAAGATACCAAAAGCTGGGTAACTGCCCTCTACGATGCCAACAATTTCTATCTGGATTTCTATATCAACGGCTCCCGTGTAACGAATCAGGGAAGCAACTATTATCCCTACCGTAGAAATGGCAATCAGCGTATAGTTTCTGACCACTATGGTTTTCTGGGATATGCGCTTGGACGATTTAATCCGGAAAAGCCGCAAAAACGCGTGGGAAACCTTGGAGAAACCTGGGAAAATGCCAAAGACCATAAAGCAGCTACAGAATCCAAACCATACCTGATTCCTGGCAGTATGGGGAAAAACCAATTTACCTATATCATCGCTCAGGAAGTGCTTCCCAATCGATTCTCATCTTTTACTGTGACCGACACCTTAAAGGACTGCCTTACTTACGTAAATGCCAAGGTGACCAACGATTCCGGCACAAACGTATCCTCACAGTTCGAAATCACCCAATCGGGTCAAAAAATCCAAATCTCTGCCAAAAAAGAATATCTGGAGAAAGACAATTTCACCAACAACGTGATTTACTATTTTCACATCACCGTCAAGCGAAACACAGATAAGGAGATGGAAAAAACCTCTGGCGACATGCATCTGGTATCCAACACAGCCAAAACAGAGTTTATCTTCGCCGACGGCGACAAAGAAAAACTGAGCCAGAATACAGAAACAGTATGGTCTGGATACAACATGACTCCTATTCCCGATACCACAGAGCTTTCCAAGCGGGTTGGTGAGAAGGGTGCAGGCTGGGAGGACGCAGAAGCCTGTGATACCCCGGAGAGTGCCTACATCATCCATGAATACGAGTCCTTCGACTATCTGATAAAATGTCCTCTTGATATGGAAAACAACGAAGTACGGGCATTTCGTCTTCAGGATACTCTGGAAGAATGTCTGGACATTGATAATGTCAACAAAATCAGGATTACGGATAAAGACAACAAAACCGTAACTTCTGCATTTGAGATTGACATTGCCGAAGACCGAAACACCAAGAAAACCATTACCTGTACTGCAAAGGAAGAAGCTTTAGAGGATACCCATTTCTGGACGGGACAATCTTATACCTTACATATGACTGTCCATCGAAAACGTAACAACGATGTGAAGACTTCCATGAAGGAATGGATTGGAACGGATGGCTACACCTTCTGCATCCCAAATATCGCCACTTCCTATATTCAGGGAGCTATGAAAGGAGATGAAGTTACAAAGGATTCCAATATTTCCTATGTTAAAGGCCGGATTCCCTGTGAACTGGAAATCGACAAGACCTGCATCCCTTATGATTCCTGGCAGGTGGGCAGTGAAGTGGAATATGCCGTTCGTGTTACCCAGACAAGACAAGATGGCTACGCAGTTAACGTAGAAGCCTGGGATCATGACCTTCCAATGGGATTAAAGCTGGTACCGTCTTCTGTTCAGGTGACGGATTCCATGTTATCTCAGGGTACCGTTGCCAATGTAAAGCCAGATGGAACCAACGGTTGGAAGGCCACTTGTCCCAGGATGCAGTATGGAGAGTATTTTGTGGTCAGCTTCCGTGCCAAAGCTGATGAGACAGTAAACGGTATGGATACCATCAATACTGCCTATGCAGCTGCAGAGAATTTCATCGGTGAAAATGAAGAATCATTGACCGTTTCTGACTCTGCTGAAGTCTGGATTAACACTCCCAACCTCACAATTGACAAATATATGGACCGTTATGAGCATGAAGTAGGAGATGTGGTACACTATACCGTAGTGGTCAACAACATCGCCGATTATACGGTGGCAGAAAACGTGGTGGTCAGTGACCTTTCCCTGCCGAAGGGGCTCCGCCTGAGAACTGAAGAAGGCGGCGTGAAAGTATCCTTTTCCCCGGACAGTGCCATGACCTCTGTTGGATGGCCGACGGCTGACGGTACACAGCGCATCCAGTGCCAGAACATAGAAAATACCGTGGATGTGACAGGGACTGAGAAAAACACCTGGACGGTGAAGTCAAAATATCTCTCCAGCAATACCAGTATGACAATTGAATTTACCTGCGAAGCCACCGAGGCGATTAACGGAACGGAAATAGTAAACCAGGCCAGCGTGGTAGCAGATAATTCCCCAAAGGACAAAAATGGTCATCCCATTGCTTCCTGGGACGATGGAAAAATCTATGTGAATACGGTAGATCTTACTATTGATAAGAACGTCTCAAAATATGAATGGCAGTTGGATGATTCGGTAGAGTATCAGATTACCGTAAGTAATAAGGACAGTATGGAAGGCACCATTGCCCGAAATATCAGGATTGAAGACATTGAGATTCCGGAAGGATTGTCTCTGGAAGACATTTCCAAGGTACAGGTAAATGAGGTTCCAGCCACGATTCTGGATTGCATTGCAGGTCCTCAGGATGTTCCCAACCAATTGGATGAACAATTTTATAACAGTACACTGGAAAAGGACAATAGCTATACCATCACTTCGTCAGAACGTGGCTTTATGGTGTCTATTCCCAATCTTCCTCAGGGAGCGCAGGCAGTAATCACCTTTCCCTGTAAAGCCACAAAGGTTGCCGAGGGAACTGATGGCTGGGAGTGGATCAACAAAGCCAGTGTAACTGCCGATAATCAACGGGGACATCAGCCCAAAGAGGATGAGGCCGAGCTCTACATCAACACTGCCAATCTTACCATAGAAAAAACTCTGTATAATGCCTGTTACCACCCGGATACAGAAGAAGATGATCACAGAGAGTCCAACGAATTCCGAGTGGGTGAGGATGTTCTCTATCAGCTTACGGTGCAAAATATCCAGAGGAATTCTGTTGCCAGAAATGTGGTGATTCGGGATGTAACACTGCCAAAAGGATATGCTCTGGCGGGTGAAGTGACCGTGGAAGGCTTTGAAAATTCCTGGAATAATCCCATTGCAGGAACATCGGATACCGCCAACCAACTGGACGAAAATCATTACAGGGAGACAGAATCCCTTGATTTTACTTATCATATAGATTATCTGGAAATGGAAGACGGCAGTCAGGGCTTTACTGTCACCATGGAAAATCTCCCTTGCACCACAGGAGATCTTTTAAATCCCGCATGGAATCATCCCATTGTGATTTCCTATCATTGTGTGGCTTCAGATGAAGTAAACGGCGCTAAAATTGTAAATACCGCCAGTATCACAGCCGACAATGCCAGGGAGAAGAAATCCTCACAAACAGTATGGATCAACAGTCCGAAGCTTCAGATTGAGAAAAGTTCAGACCGAAAAAATTATAAAGTGGGAGATGTGATCACTTATGAAGTGACTGCCAATCAAAATCAGATTGGCACTCTGGCGCGAAATGTATTTTTTGAAGATCATCTGTTAACTCCGGGAATGAAATTGCAGAAAAACAGCATTGTATTGATGGATGAAACTGGTGCAGTGATTGACCATAATCAGTACAATCTGGAAATCACCAATGACTATTTTGTCTTGAATACTCACTTCCCAATGGTATGTCCTGACGGAAATTATCCTCTGATTGACCTGGACAACCAGAAGCAGATCATCGACGGTAGTTCCTTACAGCCTCTTGGCATTGTAAAGCAAACGAAACTTACTCTGGAATATCAGGTAATCGTCGTTTCTGATGAGTTGGCTGGTAAATATACGGAAAATAAAATTACAATAAACAGCGACGAGCGGCTTCCTGATGAAGACGACCATAAAGTATCCATCAATGGTCCTTTTTTAAATATTGAAAAGACTTCAGATAAAGAATTTTATCATGTGGGGGAAACTGGCATCTACAAGCTGATAATCACACAGCTTCGTGAAGAGGTTTCTGCTGAAAATATTCAGATTCAGGATTCTCTGGATATGGAGGGAGTGAAGATCGTTCCGAATTCTCTTCGGGTGGAGCTGAATAATGAACCAATTGAACCTATCTCTCAGGAAGTATCCGATCGAAGCTTTTCCATTGCCACTGGCAAACATCTGACGGATCAGGATAAAATCCAGGTAGTTTATGGGGTATTGTTCGAATCTCCCGCGCTGAACAATCAGAAAGTCCGCAATATGGCCATCGCCTGGGGAGACAATACGCCCAAAGAGCAGCAGGAGAACGTAGTTCATGTCACAGACCTAAATCCTAAACTCACAGTAGAAAAAACTTCTGACAAGACCCAGTATAAAATTGGAGATGTTGGACATTATACTGTAATTGTTCGCCAGACTGCCGAGAACGCAGTTGCCAGAAATGTGGTAATCAAGGATGCACTTCAGATTGCTGGCGCAAGGATCCTCCCGGCTACCATTGCAATTCACAACAGTTTGAATACGCTTTTGGAGCGACCGGAAATTGATGCCAGTGAAAATAATTATACCATTCATACAGGAATCAATTTGTCATATGATGATTATCTGATGGTGACTTATGACGTGTTGTTTGAAGATGATTCTCTGTGCGGCAAAGATATTTTAAATATTGCCCGGGCTACGGCTGACAATGCAGTTGCTGAGACTCACAACAATGTGACTGCTCCAGTTAATGCTGGAAATGGACTTTACGCGTTAAAGAGCTGTGAGCCGGATAACAATTCTGTAGTATCCAATGGAGCCGCCATCACGTATCACATTACTATAAAGAATACATCCACTGAAGAAAAAACGGTACTGGTAAAAGATAAAATACCTGAGCATGCAGAATTTCTGCGATTTATGGGACAGCCTAAGGACGCTGTTTTTACTGATGTCATGGCGCTGGAAGAGAATGTCACAGGACAGCTAAAGAAGATTGACGGAGCAGACTACGCAGCATTTGTGATTGAAAAGCTACCTGCAGGCGCTTCCAAAACCTTATCATTCCTGATAACTGTGAAAGATGCAAGAGAAGATGACATGATTGTCAATCTTGCCCAGGTACGGGAGACCGTTGCCCATGTGGAAGATTTCACGGAAGAAACCTGGAAATCCAATCGTTTTCATAGCACCAATGAGACTGTTCATTTTCTGGATACGCAGTGGGCCTTTGACACCAATCTGGTAACCGTTCCCGCTCCGGGGCTGGAAATTCAAAAAGCTTCTGACAAGACTTCTTATAATGTGGGCGATACCGGTGTGTATACGCTAAAGGTACGTCAGACAAAGGATGGCTCTGTGGCAAAAAATGTAATGATTTCTGATTCCCTGATAACGAAAGGGGCTGAGATTGGGGCAAAGAGTATTAAGGTGAGCGGACCAGATGGTAAAAAACTCAAAGACATTAAGATTACACAGGATGAGACTTCTTTCCAGATTGAGACTGGCATGGATCTGAACTTCGATGAAACTATAACAGTGACCTATGAGGTTTTATTTAAAGATAAGAAGTTGGAAGGAAATCAGGTGCTCAACACTGCTTTTGTAAAAGACAATGATACCAAGCCCGGCGAAGAGCCTGAGGCAAGCCATGAGGTAACTGTTGGAAAAGCACAGCTTGCCATCGAAAAGACTTCTGACAGCTACGAGTATAAACTGGGGGATACCGCAAAATATACGCTGACAGTCTCTGTTGCATCCAAAGAGCAGCAGGCAAGAAATGTGGTAATCACTGACGTTTTACACAATGAATATGTGCAGCTTGATACAGGAAGCATTTTGATTCAGGATGGTGAGGGACAGAAACTGAAAAATGCCCAGATGATTACCGAAGATGGAAGGTTTACCATTCAAACAAACACGGACCTTGCTTATGGAGAAACATTTATAGTTACTTATAAGGCACTTCTAAAAAATCCTCAGTTGGCTGGCTCAAAAGTAAAGAATACAGCCACAGCAGCAGGAGACAATACAGACTCAGTAAATGCAGATAATTTGATTTCTGTGCGGGATCACAAGCTGCCTCCATTGACTGGAGCTCCGGTGCTAAACATTGAGAAAACTGCAGACAAGCTTCAGGTGGAAACGGGAGAGACGGTTCACTATACCGTAAAGGTTACCCAGACAGCAGAAAACAAACAGGCAGAATTTGTAAGTATCTCTGACAGCTTTAACGTAAATGGCTTTACGGAAATAAAAGAAGACTCTATTTCGTTAAAAATCAACGGAAAATCCATTATTCCTGTGGAAGTAAAACAGAAAGGCGCTACATTGACTGTAAAAACAGGCTATCATCTGGCTTACAAAGATGTGATGACTCTGGAATACGATGTAACAGCTCTGAAGAAAAGTGAAACAGATCTTTATAATACAGCCATAGCAGAGGCAGAAAATGCCGAAATAGTAACCGCAGACTGTGCTTTGGCCATAACGGATTCAAAGACTTCCGATGATGAACCCAAAGTAGAGGAACCGAAAGACTCCAAAGACAATAATTCTGACAAATCAAATGATTCCGGCAATAGTTCTACTTACAAAGGAGGAAAAACCTCTCAGGCAGCCAAAACAGGTGATGAACGTCCATTGATCGCGATGGGAATTCTGGCACTGATTGGCCTTCTGGGAACAGCAACAGGAGCGTGGATATGGCGAAAAAAATAGGAAAATATATCACTGTAATGTCTTTACTCCTCACGTTAAGCTGTGGCAGGTATATATACCGATGCTATTTGGATCGGGAAGCAGCCTTGAAAACAACTGAGATAATCAAGAATCTCTACATTTCCCGGGAATATCTGGAAAAAGAAGAAAAAGAAGATTATAAAACGCTCTCCCAAAATCTTAAGAAAGAGAACTCTTTAAAACAGATACCATCTGAGAGTTTAAAAAATGAGAAAGACAAGACAAAATCAAATCCCCAAACTTTAGCCATCGACTGGCCTGGAATTGACTCGGAGAACTTAAATATCATCGCATGGATCGACATTCCGGGCACAGCAATTTCCTATCCGGTGGTGCAGGCAGAGGACAATGAATATTATCTGCATCACACCGTAAATCAGGAATACAGCGACTATGGCTCCATTTTCCTAAACTGTACCAATCGAAAGGATTTTTCAGACTCACACAACATTCTCTATGGACATAACATGAATGACGGCACCATGTTTGCAGATCTAAACCGCTATCAAGATTCAGACTTCTATGAAAATGCTCCATACATTTATATCTACAGTCCCGGTGAAGTACTGGTTTATCAGATCTTCTCTGTCTTTCAATCTCCTCTGGATGGCTCTTCCTTCCTCTATGATCTGCCCGTAAAAAGCATTGAATATGAACGGCAGCTTCGGGAATTAAAAGATGCTTCCCTGTATGACATCCCTGTAACTCTCACATCTGATCAGCCCTTTATCACTCTGTTTACCTGCAACAATCAGCTGGACTATTCCATGCGTACGTCTGTACATGGAATACAAGTCAGTCAAATCTCAGACTGTATCCAAAATTAAACAAAAAATCAAGGAAAATTACTTGACGAATAAAGACGAGTATGCTAAGATACTTGAGTATGCCGCACAGAGAGGTTTTAAGAACCGCAAAGGTCACCATATCTGGCGAGTAATGATAATAGGAGGTGCCATATGTACGCAATTATTGCAACAGGTGGTA
>CAMQZX010000173.1 GCA_947039785.1 uncultured Lachnospiraceae bacterium
ATGGAGGAGTAGGTCACTTTTCCTGTTTCGAATAGAAGACTTATTAAACGAAAGATTATTACAGTATTTTATAAATCAAGGAGGAATTTGAAAAAATGAGTTTACAAGTAGAAAAATTGGAACACAATATGGCTAAATTAACCATTGAAGTTCCAGAGACAGAGTTGGAAGCTGCCATCGAGAAAGTATATCAAAAGCAGAAAAAAAATATCAGCCTTCCGGGCTTCCGTAAAGGTAAAGCACCTCGCGTTATGATCGAAAAGATGTATGGCAAGGGCGTATTTCTGGAAGATGCAGCCAATGACCTGATTCCGGTACAGTATTCCAAGGCAGCAGGCGAGAGTGAGCTTGTAATCGTTTCTCAGCCGCAGATTGCTGTTACTCAGTTGGAAGCTGGTAAGCCATTTATTTTTACTGCAGAGGTTGCTGTTAAGCCGGAGGTTACTCTGGGAGAATACAAGGGAGTAGAAGTTCCGAAGCAGGATCTGGAAGTGAAGGAAGAAGAAGTAGATGCAGAGATCTTAAAGGAGAGAGAGAATAACTCCAGAATGATCGATGTAGAAGACCGCGCAGTAGAGAGTGGAGATACGGTTACTCTTGACTATGAAGGATTTGTTGACGGCGTAGCATTTGACGGCGGCAAAGGTGAGGGATATCCTCTGGTAATCGGTTCCAACACCTTCATTCCAGGATTTGAAGATCAGCTGATTGGTGTTGCCATCGATGAAGAGAAAGAAGTAAATGTGACATTCCCGGAAGATTATCAGGCAGAAGAGCTGAAAGGTAAGGAAGCTGTATTTAAATGCAAGATTTCCAGAATCCAGAAGAAAGAACTTCCGGAAGTAGACGACGAGTTTGCTAAGGATGTATCTGAGTTTGATACTCTGGAAGAGTACAAAGCAGACATCAGAAAGAGACTTGCAGAAGAGAAAGAAAAAGATGTTCAGCGTGCAAAAGAAGACGCTGCTGTAGATAAAGTGATTGAGAATGCCGAGATGGATATTCCGGATCCAATGATTCAGAACCAGATCGACCAGATGGTAGATGATTTCGGAAGAAGAATGCAGTCTCAGGGGCTGTCTCTGGAGCAGTACTTCCAGTTTACAGGTCTGACTGTTGAAAAATTAATGGAAGAGATGAAACCACAGGCACTGAAACGTATTCAGAGCAGACTTGTTCTGGAGAAGGTTGCTGAGGTTGAGAATATCCAGCCAACAGAGGAAGAAATCGAAGAAGAGATTGCCAAGATGGCAGAGATGTACAAACTGGAAGTTGATAAGCTGAAAGAAATGATCGGCGAGTACGAGATGGAGCAGATGAAGAAAGATATGTCTGTACAGAAAGCCGTAACTTTTGTAGCTGAGGCTGCTAAGGAAGTCTAAAGACAGTAATGTCATCCATTTCCGAGAGAGTCGGAGGCAGTTTCCAAAACGGATTGTTCAGTTCCGTTTGAAGAGCTTTAAGGCTTTATATGATAGGAGGAGTAAGAATGAGTTTTGTACCTTATGTAATTGAGCAGACGAGCAGGGGAGAGAGAAGTTACGACATTTACTCCAGATTATTAAAAGACAGAATCATTTTTTTGGGAGATGAAGTAAATGATGTCACAGCAAGCCTGATTGTGGCGCAGCTTCTGTTCCTGGAATCAGAAGATCCGGGTAAGGACATTCAGTTCTACATCAACAGCCCGGGAGGATCTGTGACTGCTGGTATGGCAATTTACGATACCATGCAGTATATCAAATGCGATGTATCTACCATGTGCCTTGGAATGGCTGCAAGCATGGGAGCATTCCTGCTGGCAGGTGGAACCAAGGGTAAGAGATTGGCATTGCCCAACTCTACAATTATGATTCATCAGCCATCCGGCGGTGCTCAGGGTCAGGCTACAGAGATTCAGATTGTGGCGGATCATATAGCAAAGACCAAGAGAACATTGAATGAAATTCTGGCGGCAAATACAGGACAGCCCATTGAGGTTGTGGAAGTGGATACCGACAGAGATAACTATATGTCTGCAGAAGAAGCAAAGGCATATGGAATAATTGACAGTGTGATTACGCATAGATAAGGATGCTAAAGATAAGACTCCTGCCTTTATGGTGGGAGTCTTATGTTGCAAATATGCACAATCAAATTAAAGATTGCATATGCAATGGATTACGAGCAATTATCAAGAAGGAAAAGCATTGTTTCTGACAAGTGATTCATAAGCAGACTATATGGCGGGAAGAAAGCTTCCTGCCGCATACCCATGGGTATAAAATCGAGGAAAGGATAAATATGGCAGACAAAATGAGGGATTCAAAGATAAGATGTTCTTTCTGCAACAAGCCGGAAGAACAGGTCCGCAAATTAATTGCAGGTCCGGATGGGGCCTATATCTGCGACGAATGTATCGGCATTTGTTCTGAAATTATTGATGAAGAGTTTAACATTTATGAGGATGATTCCTATACTTCTCAAATCAACCTGTTAAAACCGGAGGAGATCAATTCGATTCTGGATGAATATGTCATCGGACAGGATGATGCCAAGAAGGTTCTCTCCGTGGCAGTATACAATCATTACAAACGTATACTGGCACCTAAGAGCATGGATGTGGAATTGCAGAAGAGTAATATTCTGATGTTGGGGCCCACCGGATCTGGTAAGACCCTGCTGGCTCAGACTCTTGCCAAAATGTTGAATGTACCTTTTGCCATTGCAGATGCCACCACTTTGACAGAGGCTGGTTATGTGGGCGAAGATGTGGAAAACATTTTGCTTAAGATTATTCAGGCTGCAGATTATGACATTGAGAGGGCAGAGCATGGAATCATCTATATTGATGAGATTGATAAAATTACACGAAAATCTGAGAATGCATCTATCACAAGAGATGTATCAGGAGAAGGGGTACAGCAGGCACTTTTAAAGATATTGGAAGGAACCGTAGCCAGTGTTCCGCCTCAGGGTGGAAGAAAGCATCCCCATCAGGAGTTTATCCAGATTGACACCACAAACATCCTGTTTATTTGCGGTGGAGCCTTTGAGGGGATTGAGAAGATTATTGCAAACCGTAAAGATACTAAGTCCATTGGATTTGGCGCTCAGGTGCTGGATGTGAAAGAACGCAATGTGGGTGAGCTTTTGAAAGAAGCAATGCCGGAAGACTTTATCAAATTTGGTCTGATTCCGGAGTTCATCGGACGTGTGCCCATCGTGGTATCGTTGGATGCATTGGATGAGGCGGCATTGGTGCGCATTTTGAAGGAGCCAAAGAATGCTCTGACAAAACAGTATCGCAAATTATTTGAGCTGGACGGCGTGGAACTGTCATTTGATGATGACGCTTTGAAATGTGTGGCTGAGATGTCTATGGAACGAAAGACGGGAGCCAGAGGCCTTCGTGCTGTGCTGGAAAATGCACTTATGGACGTGATGTATACAGCTCCGTCGGATTCTACGATACGTGAGTGTAAGATTACGAGAGATGTAATTGAAGGAACGGGAACACCGGACATTGTCCGAGGTGAGGCACCGACTCCTTCCAGAAGAACAACAAAAGCGAAACGCAAAGGACAATCCGAGACCGCCTGAATAGGGAGGTTGAAAAAGACATGAACGATACGATTTGTGTATTGCCCGCAGTGGCTCTCCGGGGGACCGCAATCCTTCCGGAGACAATTGTACACTTTGATATAAGCAGAGAAAAATCAGTAAAAGCAGTTGAGATGGCTATGGTGACAAACCAGAAAATCTTTCTGGTGGCACAGAAAGACCCGGAAGTGGAAAATCCCGGACAAGATCAGATGTATAAGATTGGCACCATAGCCTTTGTAAAACAGATTGTCAAGAGGCAGGGAGATACGTTTAGAATTCTGGTGGAAGGTTTGGAGCGAGGCGAATTGCTTGACGTTACTCAGAATGCGGAGTATCTGGAAGTGGAAGTAGGAAGATTTGAAGAAGAGCCGATTTCCTGGGATCAGAATATCCAGGAGGCATTGGTTCGCAGCATTAAGAAGTTGTTTCGTTCCTACTGTGAAGAAGGAGGAAAGATCAGCAAGGAGCTGGCATCTCAGCTTCTGGAGATTAATGATGTCCGTCGTCTGGTAGATCAGGTCAGTATCAATTTGCCCCTTTATTATACAGACCGTCAGAAGCTTTTGGAAGCAGTGCGTCTGGAAGACCGATATGAGCTTTTGGGGGTACTTCTCAGCAATGAGATTGAAATATCCCAGATTCGTCAGGATTTCCAGAAGAAGGTACGTGCCCGTATTGACAAGAACCAAAAGGAGTATATTCTGCGGGAGCAGTTAAAATTGATTCGTGAAGAATTGGGTGAGGACAATACTCTTTCCGATGCCGATGAATTTCGAAAAAAGGTGCAGGAACTGGAGGCATCTGAGGAAGTAAAAGGGAAAATTCTCAAGGAAATTGACCGATTTAAAATGATTGGAAATAATGCCTCTGAGAGTAATGTGAGCAGAGCTTACATAGAGACACTCTTAAGCATGCCCTGGGACAAAGTTTCCCAGGACTCCACAGATATGAAGGAAACCTTTGCCGTTCTGGAACGTGATCACTATGGTCTGGATAAGGTAAAGGAACGGATTATGGAATATTTGGCGGTGAGAACTCTGACCAGAAAGGGAGAAACTCCAATCCTCTGTCTGGTGGGACCTCCGGGAACAGGTAAGACCTCTATTGCCAGATCCGTTGCCAGAGCATTGAATAAAAAATATGTGCGGATCTGTCTCGGCGGAGTCCGGGATGAAGCGGAGATTCGCGGTCATAGAAGAACCTATGTAGGAGCCATGCCGGGAAGAATTGCCGCAGGCTTGAAGCTGGCAGGGGTAAAAAATCCGCTTATGCTTCTGGATGAGATTGACAAGACTTCCAGTGATTATAAGGGAGATACCTCCGCAGCACTGTTGGAGGTTCTGGATTCGGAACAGAATGATAAATTCAGCGATCACTACGTGGAGATACCGCTGGATCTGTCAGAGGTACTGTTTATCGCCACCGCCAACGATGCCCATACCATTCCCCGCCCACTGCTGGATCGTATGGAGATCATTGAAGTCAGCAGTTATACAGAGAATGAGAAAGAGCATATTGCCAAAGAGTATCTGGTTCCCAAGCAGAAGGAGGCTAATGGTCTGGAGGCAAAGCAGCTTGTGATTCAGGCAAATGCCTTAAAGAAGATTATCCGAGGTTATACCAAGGAAGCAGGAGTCCGTAATCTGGAGAGAAAGATTGGACAGATTTGCCGGAAGGCTGCCAGGGAGATTTTGGAAAATGACAAGAAGAAGGTGACAGTCACTTCCAAAAATCTGGAGACATTTCTTGGCAAACCACGTTATACCTATCAGATGGCAAATAAAAAAGATGAGGTGGGAATTGTCCGTGGACTGGCATGGACCAGCGTGGGCGGAGATACCCTCCAGATTGAAGTAAACCTTATGCCGGGAAAAGGTGAGATGCGCCTTACAGGACAAATGGGCGATGTGATGAAGGAGTCTGCCCAGATCGGAATCAGCTATGTCCGTTCTGTGGCTGACAAATACGGTATTAAGCAGGAGTTTTTCAAAGAGCATGACATACATATCCACATACCGGAGGGAGCCGTTCCAAAGGATGGTCCGTCAGCGGGAATTACCATGGCGACGGCTATGCTGTCTGCTATCACGGACACACCGGTAAGGGCAGAAGTGGCCATGACAGGAGAGATTACCCTGAGAGGCCGTGTGCTTCCCATCGGAGGCTTAAAGGAGAAGCTTCTGGCTGCCAGGAATGCCAAAATCAAGACTGTTTTGGTGCCTGCGGAGAATAAGCCCGATGTGGAGGAGCTTTCTGGAGAGATTACAGAAGATTTGAACATTGTATATGTGGAGAAGATGGAAGAAGTTTTAAAGGAAGCTCTAAAGAGCAGGAAGAGCAAATAAAAGGAGGAACACATGGTTATTAAAAATGTATCGCTGGATATTGTGTGTGGTGTCACCAGCAGGTTGCCGGAGAATGATCGTCCGGAAATTGCCTTTGCCGGCAAATCCAATGTGGGAAAATCTTCCTTGATCAATGCACTGATGAATCGCAAATCCCTTGCCAGAACCAGTGCCCAGCCGGGAAAAACCCAGACCATCAATTTCTACAATATCAACGATGCCGTGTATCTCGTGGATTTACCGGGATATGGTTATGCCAAAGTGTCAAGAGAAGCCCAGGAACAGTGGGGCAAGCTGATTGAGCGTTACCTGAATAAATCTCAGATGTTGAAAGCAGTTTTTTTGCTGATTGATATTCGTCATGAGCCTTCCAACAACGATAAGATGATGTATGACTGGATTGTGCAGAATGGTTATCATCCCATCATCATTGCCACCAAGTTGGATAAGTTAAAGAGAAGTCAGATACAAAAGCATGTGAAAATGATTAAGCAGGGGCTTGATCTGCTTCCTGGAACTTTGGTGATTCCATTTTCTGCTACTACAAAGCAGGGACGGGAAGAAATCTGGGAGCTGATGGATCGGATTTTAGAGACGGATGCATCGGTAGAGATTCCTGAGGAGTGATCAGGAAAAGTCTGTAAAATAGGAGAGTTCCGGCTATTGGAGAGCGTACAGTCCTCAGATAACCGGAACTTTTTTGGTTGTTATAGAGAGTTTTTGCACAGAACGGTAGAATTGGAGAGAAAAAATGCTGAAGGGAATTATTTTTGATATGGACGGAGTTCTGATCAATACAGAGCCGCTGCATTATCAGGTCTGGAAGAAAACCTTCCATGACAGAGGGCTGGAGATTGAGTATGACTGTTATAAGGGGTGCATTGGCTCCACGGTGGGATATCTGTTGGATTTGATTCGCGATAACTATGGTGTGGATTTTCATGGAGATGAGAGGCTGATTGATCAGCAGAGGAAAAACAAGGCGGTTATGATTCGGGGAACGGGTGTGCCGAAGATTTCAGGAGTTCCCGAGATGCTTGATCGGGTACATCAGGGAGGATTTCTGATGGCAGTTGCTTCTTCTTCGCCTCAGATTTATATCAATGAGGCCATGGATGAGTTGGGAGTGACCAAGTATTTTACTGCCCTTTGCAGCGGTGAAAATGTGGAACATCCAAAGCCTGCTCCGGATGTATTTTTAAAAGCAGCCAGGGAGCTGGGACTGGCACCGGAGGAATGTCTGGTGGTGGAGGACTCTACCAATGGCTGTAAGGCGGCAAGGGCAGCCGGAATGGTATGTGTGGGATATCGAAATCCGGATTCCGGCGATCAGAATCTGGAGATTGCCCATGCCATCATTGAGGATTATGTACTGGTAGATGCGAAATTATTGCAGAAGATTTACGATGATGCCAGGTAAATGCCTTGTAAACAAGAAGAAAATCGGCTACAATAAGTTGACGAAAGAATTGAGTTACCGAAAACAGGAAGGATAGCCTATGGGAATTATTCGAGCCAGTAAATTGGGTTTTGATTATTATAGATATGATGATGAGGGAAATGAAGAGGAAGTCAACCGTGCCATAGATGGAGTGGATTTGGATGTGGAAGCGGGACAGTTTGTGGCAATTCTGGGACATAACGGTTCCGGCAAATCCACATTGGCAAAACATTTGAATGCACTTTTGGTGCCAACAGAAGGAACTCTCTGGGTGGACAATATGGACACGTCTGCGGAGGAAGATCTGTGGAAAATCCGGCAGAAGGCGGGAATGGTTTTCCAGAATCCGGACAACCAGATTATTGGAACTGTGGTGGAGGAAGACGTTGGCTTTGGTCCTGAAAACATGGGAGTTCCTACGGAGGATATTTGGAGGAGGGTGGATGAGAGTCTGGAGGCTGTGGGAATGATCAGCTATCGGAAGCATTCGCCCAACAAGCTCTCCGGGGGACAGAAGCAGCGAGTGGCAATCGCAGGGGTTATGGCTATGCGACCCAAATGCATTGTCATGGACGAGCCTACTGCCATGTTAGATCCTAACGGTCGAAAAGAAGTACTGAAAGCCGTCCGCCAGCTTAATGAAAAAGAAGGGGTGACGGTGATTCTGATTACTCATTATATGGAAGAAGTGGTGTTTGCAGATAAAGTATATGTGATGGATCAGGGGAAAGTGGTGATGCAGGGCACGCCCAGGGAAATCTTCTCTCAGGTGGAGATGCTGCAGCATTATCGGTTGGATGTACCTCAGGTGACGCTGCTGGCCCATGAATTACGAAAAGAAGGTGTAAAGATTCCAGAAGGGATTCTTACCATAGAAGAGTTGGTGAATGCGTTATGTCAATAGAGCTTAAAAATGTATATTATACGTACAGCCCCAATACCGCTTATGAAATGCACGCACTGCAGGAAGTGAATCTGACAATCCCCGATAATCAGTTTATCGGAATCATCGGACACACCGGCAGCGGAAAATCCACATTGATTCAGTTATTTAACGGACTGATAAAGCCCACCGGCGGTGAGGTGCACTACCTGTCTCTTATACACATCTCCGAGCCCACGAGACTACGCT
>CAMQZX010000174.1 GCA_947039785.1 uncultured Lachnospiraceae bacterium
CAAGACTCCAATATAACACAGTAAAAGAAAGGAGATCGCCATGTCCAGATTATTAGTTGTTGTCGATATGCAAAATGACTTTATTGACGGGGCTTTGGGAACTGCAGAAGCTGTGGCCATTGTACCTGCTGTCACAGAAAAAATCAAAGCATACCAGACCCAAAACCAGCCCATCATTTTTACCAAAGATACTCATTTCAAAAATTACATGGAAACCCGGGAAGGAAAAAAACTCCCCGTTCCCCATTGTGTCAAAGATACGAAAGGCTGGGAGCTTTGTGACAGTATTTTAGAGCTGATTTCTGATAAAGATTACAAAATCTATGAAAAGATCACCTTTGGCTCCTCCCAGTATGCTCAGGATCTGGAGCATGGACTCTACGACCGGGTAGAAGAAGTGGAACTGATAGGGCTTTGCACCGATATCTGTGTCATCTCCAACGCCATACTCACCAAAACCTTTCTGCCGGAAACCATTGTGAAGGTGGACAGCCGCTGCTGTGCCGGTGTCACCCCCGCCAGCCACGAAAATGCATTAAATGCCATGAAAATGTGCCAGATTGAAATCTTAGATTAAACAGGATCTTCCAGAACATTTCACGCATACTCAGTAATGAAAAATAGTGGCCAGGAACACTCCTGGTCACTATTTTTAATAGGTTGTGCATCAAATTATGGGCAAAAGAACCTTGGATAAAGTTCTCAATACGCTTTCAACAGGCAGACCTCATCATATTTTTGTAAAAATCTTCCATTTCCTCTGCCTGCCATAATTTTAACAGATTTCATTTTAAAAACAATATGTGCCAAGTTTCGTGCCAATGTTTTTTTATTGATACAATTTTTGCAAATAATCTCTTTCTTTTCCCTACCCTCATAACCGTGCTCTCAGAATCGCCTTATCTTTCTATAAATTTTATTTACTCAAGCAGAAAATTTTCCATATATTCCTTTGCATTTTTCCTGTATTAATTATATAATAAAAGAAACTTTCGTATGATAATTCACAAAAGTAGCAATTGAGAAATACATCCAAGTGCCAAACACACTCATCAAGCAAGAAAGAGAACTATTATGTCAAAATTCAGCGATAAATGTAAAGAATACCTGGCTTACAGTGGTATGACTGTATATGAATTATCCAAGGCATCTGGTCTGGAACGGACAGCCCTGCACCGGATGATCACGGGGCAGCGCCTTCCCTCTGAGGATTTACTGCGGCACTTTTGCTCCTTTGTATGCCTGACTGGCAAGGAAACACAGCATTTGACAGAGCTGTATTATGAAGAAAAAATCGGTACTGAGAAAGTACATAACCGAAAATATATCCGAAACATATACGAAAATCTGGCGGAAAGTGAGTTGTCAGAGCGCAGCAGCGAACCGCTTCGAGAGTACGTTCTTCAATCCTCAGCCCAACACAACGGGTTCCCGGATTATACAGCCACTGCCTTCCAGACGAAAAATCTGCTCCTTATGGTATTAAAGCAAGTCTTTTCATCCAACTGTAAGCAGACCATTTACACTAATTTACCAGTTGCTTTGGGAGACTTCATTGATACTCTATGCTCCATGTTTTATATTTACGAAAGTGAAGTGCATATTTATCATTTTCTCACTTTTCTTTCCAATCCAACAAAGCACGGAGCCGCAAACTACAATCTTGAACTGCTGAATAAGATTTTATACCTGGCATTATCACCCTATCAGGAATACTGCCCTTATTATACCTATGGAAAGTATACGGAATCTGATCTGGATCAGCTTGCCTATCCCTATTATCTGGTGACTAATGAGCTGGTTTTAGAGGTTTCCGGTGAACTCTCCTCGGCGATCGTTCACCGAAACCCTGACCATCTTTCCATCTATCAGAAACGTGTAAAACAACTTCGGCAAAGTATGCAGCCTTTAATTGTTACTGCCGACACAGCAGGACAGGCCCTGTCCCTTTACGGACATTATATAAACGAAATGGGTATCCCCACTCATATTCTGCAGTCCTCCCCTGGCATCAAATGGTTACTTTCTGATCCTGAGGAGATTCAACGTATCATACAGAATATTCCTGAGCACGCTTCCCTGTACAGCCAGATTCAGCAGTTTATTGATCTTTTCTATCATTGCCGGTACACTGCCTACTTTTCCAAACAGGGACTGGACTCTTTTTGCCAAAATGGACTGCTTCCCGGACAGATTGGAATTTATTTTCCTCCTCTGTCCATTTCCCAGAGGATACTCTGCCTGAAAAGCCTGCTCTCCGCCTTCGAGCAAGATGACTGCCAGATTCACATGATTGATGATACCTTTCATACACCTGCAAATATCTATACGGAAATTTACGGCATACGGGGAATTCTCTTCGCTCAGCTGAATCCGGACAAAGTTCATTTAAAATTCTGCTACATCAACGAAAGCAACCTGTGCCGCTCCTTCTTTGACTTCTTCCAGAGCATGGAGGAAAACGAAATAATACTGTCTGGCCAAAACGCTGCCGAAATCATCGAAAAGCGGATTCAGATTTTGAAATCCTTGCAGTCAAAAGAATAAATCTACCTACCCATACTTAGCAGAAAAAGGGCGCCTGGATTATCTGCATATCTAACGCAGACAATCCCAGCGTCCTTTTTTCTCTTATAAGGCGATTATTTTATATGTGTAAAAACTATTCTAACTATTTATATTCCTTCATGATCGCAAATTATTTTACTTTAACAGTCTTAGTTGCGCTATAAGCTCCAAAAATATGACTTCCGCTTGTCTTATAGGAACGAACTTTTACATAGTAAGTCTTACCGGAGGTCAATCCGCTGATGGTCTTCTGAACAGTCTTGTAAGTTTTTACGTTGTATTTCTTTACGTTCTTTGTAAACTTGCTGTTTGTGGCAATTACCACCTGATAGCCAGTAGCTGTTGTATTTTTCTTCCATGTTACCACAGCTTTTTTCTTAGCTGTTGATTTTACAGACACAGCCTGTTTCTTAGGTTGTACAGTAACAGTGATTTTCTTTGTCGCAGCTTTATTTTCATCAGTCTCCTTCGCCGTGATTGTAATAGTAGCTTTTCCAGTTCCTTTGATTGTCACTTTGCCAGCGGCAGATACAGTCACAACTTTCTTATTACTGGATTTGTAGCTTAATGCTCCGCCTGTGGATTTTGCATTCAGAGAAAATACTGCATCGCCAAATGTTTTTGTTACATTTTTAGCTGTGATTGTAGTAGCTTTTTTCTCTTTGTAAGATGCTCCCACATTCGTTGTGACTGTGGGGAAACCTGTTGCCTCTACAGTCAGCTCATAATTGCCTTCTGCACCCTCCGGAAAGATAACAGTAACATTTCCACGTTTGCTTAGCTGAGCTGCAAAATCAATCATTCCTTCTGTTCCGAAGATAGCCTCTCCCAGACCGCCGGAATTCTCAATTTTCTTTCCATTTACTGTTACGCTGCTAATCTGAGCAACGTATTCTGCCAGTGAAGATACCTCGTCTGTCACAGAAAGCTTATTGAATTTGATTGCAATGGCAGATGCATCCATATTTGATTTTACAACTGCTCCAACGGACATATCTTCATACTTAGCATCTTCAAATCCCAATGTATATGCACCTGGATGACAGGAAGCATCCAAAGTCAGAACATTATTTGCATAGCTATATTTAGATGGATTGCACACTCCCTCAGGACCTGTCACACTCTTTAACTCATAAGCTGCATCTGCCGGTACGTTTAAGGTAACAGGAATTGTTGTTCCCTGAACATTATAGCTGCCTGCTTCTGAAGTACCGCTCTGTCCCTCTGTTAGAAGAGTCTTGCACAGCAAATCTGTATTAATTACAATATCCGGATAATTCTTAACCATGTAGGTAATCTTTGTGATTCGCTTACCTTCAATATCAGCAAATCTCTGATACTGAACCATATTTCCGTGAGGCTCTTTAAACTCTTTGATGGCAAAAGCAATCTCATTTGTTCTGAACCAGAGGTTATCCAGGTGTTTCAAACCAATCTTTTCAACATCTCCGTTTACATCTGTCACTTCCAGAACACCACCAATCAGCTCATTGGCTTCCACATCAATATCAGCCATGGATACCTGATAATTTCCCCATACAGAAGTAGTGGTGATAGCAGCGCTTCCGCACTCTTCTACCTCTGTCACCATCTTACTGAATGTACCATCTGCATTTAATACTTTATATTCCGTAAATGGTGTCTCACTGACTGTCATGGCTTCCACATATTTCAGAAGATCATTGCTGCAGGCCAAATCCTGCTCAATGGCATTTTTTGCATTATCATATAATGCTTTCGGAACTGCGATCTGTACATCATTTACCCCTTCCAGGTATACGGCATTTTCATCTTCATATCCATAAGTCACCTGATACTCGTTGGTATATCTGGATGCCCTTGTCTTTGTGGCTGAGGTTACTGCATCATACATTCCCTCCTCCTCATAACCTGCTGCCTTAACCGGATCTGCCACATTCAACTGAGGTATGGTTTCGGTAGAAGCTGCCAAATCGTTAAGCTCTCCATAATAAAAATCCGCATAATTTATGTCCACTGTACCATATACCATCTCACCGCTTCCAACAATTTCTTCTGGTACCAGTTCCACATCTGCCGGTGCCAGGTCTTCAATAGCTACGCTTTCCACCAAAGGAGCTTCTTCTGCTGCCCACGCTGGAACTGCTGCCGATGTAATGGCCACAGCTGCCGCCACTCCCATAGATAATTTCTTTTTCCAACTTCTCATTTTCCTGTTTCCTCCTTTAATTTAAAATTCCCTGGAACATCTCATTTCATGATGGTTAGATTATACTAACCTTCTTCTGCCATTATATCTATTTTCAACTAAAAAAGTCAATCGCCTTCTCTGATCAGTTTTTATCATTTGCTACAGGAATTATTATTGACTCTGTAACCAGCAACATACTTCACAGGATATTTCCACTTAAGAAAAATGGCTGCTGTAAAGTCAGGCTCTCCCACACTTTACAACAGCCATTAAAAAACAGGTTTTAATTCTCTATTCTACATCCACCGGATGTCTCTTCATAATCATAAAATACATATATAACAACAGGCTTCCTGCCAGTATCCATGCCACAGGACTTGCCATGCAAACGCCAAAAAAGCTTTTATACCTGGACGCTGCCAGGGCAGTGGCTCCTCTTCCAATCAGCTCCGCCACTCCAGCCATCATAGGTAAGATTCCATATCCCATACCCTGAATTCCGTTACGGAATGCATTGACAATGGTCAGCGGAATTAGGAAAGCTGCCGTACACTTTAGATAAATATCTGCATATCCCATAATCTCTGCCACGTTGTCGGACACAAACAGATACACCAGATATCTGCCCGCAAAGACAAAAAACACTGCTGCCAAAAGGGAATATCCCATCCCAATAACCATGGCAGAACGAAAACCGCTGCGGATTCGTGAATATTTTCCTGCGCCTCGGTTCTGAGCACAGTAATTAGTCATGGTTACCCCCAGTGCCACATATGCCTGAGTAAAGATCTGCTCGATCTTACTTGCCGCCGTAAAAGACGCCACCGCCAGAGAGCCTAAGATATTCAGAGAAGACTGTACCATCATAGTTCCAATAGCTGTAATGGAATATTGAAATGCCATTGGAAAACCAATTCCCATCTGTATTTTCATCAGATGCCAATCCATCCTCCAGTCATCCCTCTCCAGTTTCAGAATGGGAACCTTTTTTATAATATAGAAGATACATAATGCTGCAGAGACTCCCTGAGCAATCACTGTTGCATAGGCCGCTCCCGGTGCCCCCATTTTAAATACAATAATCAACAGCATATCCAACAGCACATTCAGCCCTGCCGCCAGAATCAGAAAATACAGCGGCGTTTTACTGTTACCAACCGCACGCAGCACACTGGAAAACAGATTATAAGCTGTCTGGGCAAAGATTCCTCCGCAGATTACCATGATATATCTATAAGCATCGTCAAAAATATCTACTGGTGTATTCATTAAAATTAAAAGAGGTTTCATAAACAGCATACTGAACACTGTCATTACAGCAGAGACAATAATAGACAGTGTATACGCAGAACCTACTGTCTTACGCATACCTTTCATATCCCTGGCACCATAACGCTGGGAAGTCAGCACCGTAAATCCTGCTGTCATACCCATAAGAAAACCAATCAAAAGAAACATGATCGTTCCCACGGAACCCACCGCTGCCAAAGCATTTGTACCCACAAATTTTCCCACAATAATGGTATCTGCCATACTGTAAAACTGCTGAAATACATTTCCCAGAAAAATAGGAACCGTAAAACTGACAATCATTCCCATAGGACTTCCAACAGTCATATCCTTTTCCATAAGATCACTCCTCTTTACTGTCTATTTGTAAAGCAGCTATTTAAAATCCGCTTTGATGCTGCCTCATGAACGCAAGTATCTCTCTTACCTGCCATCTTAAAGTGAGAAACTTCTTGTTCTGCCTTCAAACCTGATTATTATAGTTATCCACCAGACATTTGTCAATATTACCAAAAAACAATATTCATTTTTGTATAAATCAACAAACATCATGAGATCAGCACCCCTTTTACTATAAATTTGCACAGCACCGACCTTCATCTTTTTTCCCAATAATTTCTTACGAAAAAACTGCAAAAAATTGATACGGTATTCACTGTCGTTTCGTGATAAATTATGCTATAATTTAAAAGACAGACTATAAGGACTTTTTGAAAATTTTATAAAAATAATTTTCATCATAATCCAATTATAAAGGGGGATTTACATGGAGAAGTTTTCTTTGACGGATATAAAGAAAATGAATTATTCCGATGTATATCATTATATCTACAGCAATGAAAAAACTTCCAAACAATCTATCGCATCAGCTTTGCGTATGAGCCTTCCCACCGTTACCCAGCATTTAAATGATCTGCTGGAAGAAGGACTGATTGAAAAATGCGGTTATTTAAAATCTCAGATTGGCCGTAAGGCCATCGCCTACAGAATTGTTCCCGATGCCCGGCTGGCCATCGGAGTGGAAATTTTGTCATCTCGAAGTTTTATCACTGTTCTGAATCTCTACGGACATGTGATTGACCGAACAAAAATCAATTTGCAATTTCAACAAAATGAATCCTATTTTAAAGAGCTTAGTGAGTTTATTAATAGATTTATCTCAGCACAGCCAGTGAGCGAGGATCAGATTCTGGGAATTGGTTTTGCCATGCAGGGATTGGTATCTCAGGATGGCACCGAAATGATTTATGGCAAGATTCTGAACTGTACAGGATTACATATTGATTCTCTGCAGAAATATTTTAAGATTCCATGTCGATTTATCCATGATGCGGAATGTGCCGCTGTCAGCGAATTGTGGGATAATGAAGAGATTAACGATGCGATTTATCTGTCCATCGGACACCATCTGGGAGGTTCCATTATTTTAAACCGTATGATCCACAACGGGCGTACCGGGCGAAGCGGAACCTTCGAACATACCATACTGATTCCTGACGGCCGTCCCTGTTACTGCGGACAAAAAGGCTGTGCGGAATGTTATTGTTCCATTGATGGACTTCTTCTCAAAGGAGAAGAACTTGAGAATTTCTTTGCAGAAAAGGAGATTCGCAATCCATCAGTTTTAAACCGATGGCACTCGTTTTTAAACGATCTGGCTTCCTTCCTCAATAATATTCACATGTCCCTGGACACCATCATAATTCTGGGGGGACATTTAGCCCCATTTCTCCAGCAGACAGATTTGAATTATCTCCACCGTGAGATTCGCCAGATAACCGCTTTTCCGGAGAATGAAGACTTTATTTTCCGGGGCAATTATCAGGAAAATGCCGTATCCAGAGGAGCCGGGCTTCCTTATATTCAAATGTTTTTAGAAGAAATTTAAATGATGTTGAGGCTGTCGTACTAAACAATTAGTACGACAGCCCCTCATCCTTTCCTAAATTCTTTGGTTTATCTACGCAGCTCCCATAATCACACGATTTTTCTTTGCAAGGGCAATATCAATGCGAAATCGCTCCATCACTGCACAGACTTTATCTGCACAGGATATAATCCAGGCTTCCTTACTGGTAGGAAGAGGACCTAAGGGAAACATATGGGATAAAATAGCCTGTACTTCCTTCTCGCTGATCTGAAAATGCTCCCGACTGGTCTCTGCTGCCACCTTTGGGTGATAAAAAACCTGAGCCTCCTCTGCCTTTTCCTTAAAGTCATAGAGACAAAAATCATGAAGCATTCCCACTCTGGCTGCTGTCCTTGCATCACAGCCCAGCTTCTTTGCCATCACCCATGAGATGTATGCCACATTCAGGCAATGCATCAATCGTGTTGTATGTTTGTGCTGTACATATACAGCCAGCTTTCTGAAGTCCTTGTCACTGAGGATGCATGCCACATCCTGTCTCTTATACACATCTGACGCTGCCGACGAAGCTAGAAGTGTAG
>CAMQZX010000175.1 GCA_947039785.1 uncultured Lachnospiraceae bacterium
AAAAAACACAAAAGAATACTCAGTTAATAAACAATATAAAATACAAATTAATAAGAATAATATACAATTTTATAAAATGAAATATAAAATTTATATTTTGCAAATATGGTAACATAAAATTTGATATATGTAAATAGGACTTACAAAATTTAGGACAGGAAAAGGCCGGAGAGTGGTGAGATTTAATTGTTTCTCTTAAAAGGGGATGATATAATAATCTCTGGTAAAGAAAGCCTAATCTCATAATAAATTACATTCACAGAAAGGAGAGCAGTTTTCATGAAATCAATTTTATGTTACGGTGATTCAAATACATATGGTTATGTTCCCGGTGGGAGCGGTCGGTATCCGCGGGAGGTGCGTTGGACAGGAATTCTTCAGCAGAAATTAGGGGAGGAGTATTATGTGATTGAGGAAGGGCTGAATGCCCGGACTACAGTGTGGGATGATCCCATTGAGGATGTGATGAGTGGAAAGACATATCTGGTGCCCTGCCTGAAAACTCATCGGCCTCTGGATGGAGTAATTCTCATGCTGGGAACGAACAATTTGAAGAATCGTTTCTTCACATCGGCAGATGATGTGGCAAGAAGCGTGGGAACATTGGTGGAGTTGATTCAGAAGGTTCTGGGTGAGAAGCAGGAAATTGTACCGAAAATTCTTGTGGTGTCACCCATTGAAGTAGGGGAGGAGATTATGGACACAGAAGATGGGATTTTATTCAGTGGAGTAGAAGGAATACAGGCTTCTAAAGAATTTCCGAAGTTGTATTATGAGCAGGCAAAGCGTTTTGGCTGTGAGTTTTTAAATGCGGCAGAGTATGCCTCTCCATCGCCAGTGGATTGCATTCATATGGATGAGACTGGCCATGCTGCTCTTGCAGAGGCTTTATATCAAAAGGTACGGAGTATGTTTGAGGGTGAATAAGGATTGCAAGGGTATTCGAAGAATACAGGCTGATTGCGCCTGGAAGGGGAAAGAAGACTAAGAACAGGAAAAAAATATCTGTCAGTCTTTCTGCAAACGGCGTCAGTTGGAATATGAAGTGCTCAGCTGCTCTGATATGGTACTGTATGTGGGAAAAAATCATCCGCTGTACACCAGAAAAAGCGTGGCTGTGGAGAAATTGAAAAACCTTCGTTATGTACAGATGGAAGAGGATTACTTTGGCCTGGATGACTTGCTGTTGCGGCTGCTTCCCATGGGATTTTGTGGCAATTTATCAGGAACTGTCATGGTTGGGGCGGGAGTACTTGAATGAGGTGAAAACAGCGCTGCTTTGGGATGGTATAACAAATCCTGTATAATATATAGTAGAGAAAGGAAGGGGTTTTTCATGGGAAAATTGTCTGGGGAGGGAAGAGGTGCCCTGCTGGATAGGGGAATCACACAAGAGAGAAATATGACGGAAGGCAACATTACCGCCCAGCTTTTGGGTTTCTCCTGTCCCATACTGGCAGCCTAGCTTTTGCAGCAGTTCTACAGTATGGCCGATGCGGCAGTTCTGGGGCATTTTGCGGAGAAAATGTCTCTGGCAGCGGTGGGGCCATCCTCTCTGCTATTGTCTGTAATTCTAAGCTTCCATGAATCCGGAGGAGGCTGCCAGTGGCAGCTCCTGTTGATTTGGATAAAATTTTTCTGAAAATTTAAAAGGCATAGTTGACAAACAGGTAGGAACTGGATATAATACATATAAATTAACCAAAAACATATCAGAATAGTAGGAAATAGAAATGGAGGCAGAAAAATGGCAAAAGTATTAAGTGGAACATTGGAACTAATCGGAAATACACCCCTGGTGGAGGTTACTAATATTGAGAAGGAACTTGGATTGGAAGCGAAGCTGCTGGTGAAGCTGGAATATTTTAATCCGGCAGGAAGTGTGAAGGACAGAGTTGCCATGGCTATGATTGAGGATGCAGAAGAGACGGGAATCTTAAAAGAAGGTTCTGTGATTATTGAGCCAACATCTGGCAATACAGGAATCGGTTTGGCATCTATTGCAGCAGTGAAGGGATACCGCATTATTCTTACTATGCCCGAGACCATGAGTGTGGAAAGAAGAAACATTTTAAAGGCTTATGGCGCAGAAATTGTTCTGACAGATGGTTCCAAAGGAATGAAAGGTGCTATTGAGAAAGCTGAGGAGCTTGCAAAGGAGATTCCAAACAGCTTTATTGCGGGTCAGTTTGTTAATCCGGCAAACCCGGCGATTCACAGAAAGACTACAGGCCCGGAAATCTGGAATGATACCGATGGAAATGTGGACATTTTTGTGGCTGGTGTGGGAACAGGCGGAACATTAACAGGAGTGGGAGAATATTTGAAATCTCAAAATGACAAGATTCAGATCGTGGCAATGGAGCCGGCTGGTTCTCCAGTACTTTCCCAGGGAAAAGCTGGTGCTCATAAGATTCAGGGGATCGGTGCAGGATTTGTGCCGGATGTACTGAACACTTCCATTTATGATGAAATCATTACAGTGGAAAATGATGACGCCTTCGCTGCAGGTAAGCTGATTGCCAGGAAGGAAGGTGTTTTGGTGGGGATTTCCTCTGGTGCTACTCTCCATGCGGCAATTCAGCTTGCGAAACGCCCTGAAAATAAGGGAAAGACCATTGTGGCGTTGTTGCCGGATAATGGGGACAGATATTACTCCACACCATTATTTGCAGAGTAATCGGAAAAAGTAGGAATATCGAATAGTGTTAAAACAGTGCCGATAAATTGGTAACGGGTAAAATAAAAAGTATCTAAGTTACCGTTTATCGGCTCTTTCTTTATCCATTCAGGCAGCTTTATTCATCCCATCCATCGGTGAGACGGATATTTACAGAGATATTTCTCACAATGTCTCCTTTTTGAAGCGCTACATCGCTGTGCTCTGAGATGGCTGGAAGTTCTCCATCTTCTGAGAGCTCCACGTAGAGCCAGTCATAGGCGGCATCGTGTGCATTGTCAATGGCCTCATCCAAAGTGTCACCTTCTGCATAACAACATTCCAGATCAGGGAAAAAGGCTTTGAATGTTCCGGTTTCTGTTTTTCTGAATACTGCTGGATATATGAATTTCATGATTGTCTCCTTTGAAAAGTGTAATAGTATTGTCGCTATCATTATAATAGGCATTTCTGGTGAAAACAATACTTTTTTGTGTATTGGAGATTTTTACAGAACTCATTTGTTCCGGTTCGCTTATTTTTCAAACAATATTGTAGGTGGTTACAGAGCGAATAGGAAAGCTCCTGGAGAAACACAGCTGTTATCTAAGCGCATAATATGGCATCATATACATCCGATCTCCTTTCACATGGAATCCAAAGCCCAGATTGTTGCCGGAGTCGGTGACGGGACCGCAGATTTCCTGGCTTTTTTGGCGATAGCCACAGTCCTTAAGCTGAGACTGGAAATATTCCAGACGAAAATTTTGGCTGCTGCATTCCGGGTAGCTCTCCAGCAAGCGCCCCATGGATTTTGGTGCACGCTCAAAGTAGAAGTAAGTGCCAATCAGATGACAGTTTTCGGTCAGATAAGGAGCAATTTCCCTGTACAAAAAGGTATCGTGGTAGAAGTTGTGTTCGTTGACGGCAAAAAAGTCAAGATGAAGGTCAATCACATGCTTTTTCAGCGGGAAGTGGGTGCTGGCATCAGCAATGTAGAGGATGTCCAGCTGTGGCTTTTGCTTCTCAATCAGATGCTTGTACATAAGCAGTGTTTCCGGATACTTGTCGATGACGATGTAGCGGCTGTCTGTGGGCAGAGCATCCAGATGGTTGTGCATGAAAAACCAGGCATTGATGTAAGTCTCCGCAATGACCTTGCCGTGGAGATTTACCTGTTCCATCCGTTCCAGCATCCAGTTGTAAGATCGCTGGAACATACTGATCAGTGCAGGGGGCAGGTCTTTGTAAAGCTCTCTCGCTACGTCAGGTGTATCCTGAAGATTTTGGTTTTTGTTGGGTGTCATCAGAATTCCGGAGGAAATCTGGGCATGGTAGCCGCAGGAGCAGGAGAGCCTTCCACTGTAAATAAAACGCTGGTCCATCTCCACGTCAGACATGGACAGAGAACCGCCGCAAGCTGGACAGCAGAGAAGTCCCAGACTGCGGATAGGAACTCCGGTGCGGTTGGGAGCGCTGCTGTTGTGTTCCTCCATGTGTTTGATATGTTGCTCCAGAGTATTAAGATTCTGTTGTTTTCTTTTCAATTCCGCTGCACAGAAGTCCCGTTTACTTTTAAAGATTTCTTTCAGTTCCTCCAGGTCCTGGGAATCCGCGAAGCCGGAAATCCGTTTTAAGGATAGAATAATATGGATTTCCCGCAGAGTAAAATCCAGTTCTTTTAATCCCAGTACCCATTCCAGATCCTGAAGTGTCTGTTCGTCGAAGATATACTGTCCTTTTGGCTTTGGAGGCACCAAAAGCCCGTAATTAATATAGTAATGCAGGTTATCAATAGAAATATTGTACTTTTCCGAAACCTTTCCGATACGCAAAAAATCACCTTCCTAATCGTTTCTCTTATCTTATCATAAAACATGGAGTATACTCAATGTTTTGCGAAAAAAATAAAAAAGTGATGGTTGACCTTTAGCATGGACAATGCTTTATGATACCAGTAGAGATTCAGAACAGCAAGACTAAGGGAGCAAACTGCAAAAAAGCAGTTTTAATAATCTCTCAAATATATAGAGTTGATTTCAGGAAAGGAGAATCTGACATTATGAAGATATTGAAAAAATCACAGGAGAGAACAGAAGAAGACAGAAGAGAGCTCACCCGCATGGTGCAGGAGATCATTGACAATGTAAGAGTTAATAAAGACGCAGCCCTGAAAGATTACGGAAGAAAGTTTGATCAGTGCGAGCGGGAATTTATCCGTGTGTCAAAGGAAGAGGTGGAAGAAGCTTATAAAGAGCTGACATCTGAGGAAATTGAAGACTTGAAGGCCGCAGCTGCCAACATCCGTGCCTTTGCCCAGGCTCAGAAGGAGACGGTAAAGCCTCTGGAGAATTTCAGCCCCATGCCGGGCATTTTCTTAGGACACAGAATTATCCCGGTGGAATCCTGCTGCTGTTATGTGCCGGGAGGAAATTACCCGCTGTATTCCACAGCGCTGATGCTGATTATTCCTGCAAAGGTGGCAGGAGTTGGACGAGTGACAGCCTGCTCTCCGGTTATGAAGGGGACTGGAAAGATTAATGCCAAAACTCTGGCAGCCATGGATATTGCAGGAGTAGATGAGATTTACGCTGTGGGCGGTGCCCAGGCAATTGCAGCTTTCTCTTATGGAACCGATGAAATTGCTCCGGTAGATATGATTGTGGGACCAGGAAACCGCTTTGTCACCGAGGCAAAGAGACAGTGCTATGGACAAGTGGGCATTGACTTTGTGGCAGGACCAAGTGAAGTTCTTGTGATTGCAGATGGCAGCGGAACACCAGCCATTGTGGCAGCAGACCTTCTGGCCCAGTCTGAGCATGATGTAAATGCAAAAGGTATGGTGGTGACCACCAACGAGGCCTTTGGATATGCTGTGATGGATGAAGTGGAAAAACAGCTTCAGGTACTTCCAACTGCAGAGATTGCCAGAAAATCATGGGAGACCTACGGAGAGGTAGTGGTTGTGGAGAGTCTGGAAGAAGCTGTGAAAATAGTTAACACATATGCTCCGGAGCACCTGGAGTTGAATGTAAAGGCGCCAGATGCACTGATTCCGATACTTTGCAATTATGGTTCTCTGTTTATTGGGGAAAATACTGCAGAAGTGTTCGGAGACTATGCCTCCGGAACCAACCACACGCTGCCTACATTAAAAGCTGCCCGCTATACAGGCGGTGTTTGGGTGGGTACCTTCTTAAAGACCTGCACGCATCAGACTATGACACCGGAGGCTATGAAAAAACTGGCCCCGTTGGTATCCAGGCTGGCGGATGGAGAAGGTCTGATGGGACACAAACAGGCAGCGGATATCCGATATAAAAAATAAAAATGAGGGGGAAAAGAGAGTATGAGCAGCGAGAAAAGCAGTACATTAAAACGTACATTTGGAATGAGAGAGGCAGTGACCATAACAGTGGGAACGGTTGTGGGGGTAGGGCTTTTCACCACAGGTGCCAATGTTGTGGGCGACCTTGGCCCCTCCGTTATTCTGGCAACCTTTGTAGCTATGTTGATCAGTATTTATCCGGCACTTTTGTATGCTGAGATGGGAGCTGCTCTTCCCTATGCAGGAGGTACTTATCAATTTGCATCTCTTGGAATCGGCAAGCCTATGGGAATGCTGGCAGGGTGGAACTTTATCATTTCTCTGGTGGCGGTTACCAGCGGAGAGGCGTTGGCATTTAGTTTTTATTTCAAAACCTTTTTCTCGGCTTTGGGAATTGATCTTCCAGTTAGTGACCGAGTGGTGGCAACTATAATTGTTCTGGTGTTTATTGTCACCAATGTGCGGGGTGTGGAGATGACTGGTAAGCTGCAGAATGGCTTCATGTTCTTTTTCTGGGGCGTGGCGATTATCTGGTTTTTGACCATGCTTCCCAATGTAAACATGCCCAATTTCGTAAACATGCCTGACTTTATTTCTCAGTCCACACCGTTGGGATTTATCGCATCGGTCAGCATGATCTGGTGGTGCTTTGCAGGCTTTGAAACTTGCTGTGCCATGGGAGAGGAAATCAAATATCCTCAGATTAATATCCCGAGAGCATTGTTTCTGGCACCATTTATTGTATTTGCAGTAAACGGAGCGTTCCAGTGGTTTTTGGTGGGTATCGTCCCCACAGAACAGATTGCAACCCTTTCCACAGCGACCGCACCTTTTGCAGAAGCCATGAAGACAGCTGGAATTTTGGGATTTCCGTTGATTTTGCTGGCGGCTGGAATTGCCTTTGGCGGTGACTTTTCTACTCTGAATGCAAGTATTGCCGTTCCGCCCAGATATCTGTTTACCATGGCAAGGGACAAGGCTATGCCTAAGGTTTTTGCAAAGATACATCCCAAGTACCAGACGCCGTATGTGTCCATTATTGTGTTGGGATTACTGTCCGCATTTTTGATTGCGTCGGATTCTATGATTTTTATTGCCTCTTTAAGCCTGTTTGCCGATTTGTTTTACTATGTGATTGGTATTGCAGCTTCATATGGGCTCAGAAAGAAGCATCCAAAGTTGAAACGCCCGTATAAAGCGCCGGGAATTATGATCGGCGCACCGCTGAGTGTGATTATTTACATAGTTATGATGACGCAGCTTGATCGGGAAGCGTTGGTGACAGGTGTAATCTGGTGTGCATTGGGTTTGATTATTTATGCAATCTGTCAGAAAAAATATAAGGATGACAGCACTGTGGAAGTGGACCGGGGAGTGATGGAAGAAGAGATTCCATCTCCTGAAGAGAAACAAAAGATGGACAAGGAATTTAAGATTTGGAGCATTGTTGTTGCCTGCGCCGTGGTAATTGTAATTGTCGCTTATCTGGTGCCTTTTGTAGTTGTCTGATTAGATAAATAATATAAATCGTATATAGTAGAAGAAAAATTTGGCTGTCACCATAAGGGACAGCCGAATTTTTTACTGTGAAACATGCGTAAAAAGATTCAGTGCACCTTTTCTAAGCACATTTTATTTCAAAAAGAAATGAATAAGTCTGTCATTTACTTTTCGGTAGGGTTGGTATCGCATGGGCAAATCCAGCCAGGTTTTTTTGTCTACGATTGCTTTGTAGTGAGAGAATGTATCAAATCCCTGTTTGCCATGGTAGGAACCCATGCCGCTCTCTCCAAATCCACCGAATCCCATTTCACTGGTGGCAAGGTGAATGATTGTATCGTTGATGCATCCTCCGCCAAAGTAGCATTGGGAAGTAATTTTGTCTGCAGCTTCACGGCAGTTGGTGAATATATACAGTGCCAGAGGGTGGGCCATGGAGTTGATTTTGCCCATTGCCTGGTCAAGAGATTCATAAGTAAGGACAGGCAGGAGGGGACCAAAGATTTCCTCCTGCATAATGGTGTCTTCGAAGGTGACGTTGTCTAACACTGTGGGCTCAATCTGCAAAGTATCAGAATTTGCCTTGCCGCCGAAGACCACCTTATCCGGATCAATCAGGCGGGAAATCCGCTGAAAATGTTTTCATTAATGATTTTCCCATAGTTTTTGTTGGCAAGAGGATTTTTGCCAAATTGTTTACGGATTTGTTTCTTAATTTCTGCAATCAGAGAATCCTTTATGGCTTCATCGCAGTAGATATAATCTGGTGCCACACAGGTCTGTCCGCAGTTTAGAAATTTTCCGAAGACGATTCGTCGGGCAGTCAGCCTCAGATTGGCGCTTTTTTCCACAATGCAGGGGCTTTTTCCTCCCAGCTCCAGAGTGACAGGAGTCAGATGAGCAGAAGCCTGCCGCATCACTTCTTTTCCCACAGCCTGGCTTCCGGTAAAAAAGATATAGTCAAAATGCTGTCTCTTATA
>CAMQZX010000176.1 GCA_947039785.1 uncultured Lachnospiraceae bacterium
CCCCCATGCAGCGTAGTCTCGTGGGCTCGGAGATGTGTATAAGAGACAGCTATTATATAATTCTTTTATCCAAAAAACATCGAAAAAATAAAAAGATTACGTCGAAACGTAACCTTTTTATTACAATACAGGTCCCAACCTGCTTCTATTTACCAGCTACCTGATCAAACTCTGCAAGAATCTCTTGTGAAGGCTCCCTGGTTGCCAGACTGAAGATCACAATCATCAAAATACTGATTACAAAGCCAACAGCCAGTGAATACAATCCTGTGGCAGCTCCTAAGGTCTGTCCGCCCATTAACGGTATGTAATCCCAGATAATTACAGTGAGACCGCCGGAAATGATACCGGCTATGGCTCCAGCCAGGTTTGTTCTTCTCCAGTACAGAGACAAAAGCACAATTGGTCCAAAGGCCGAGCCAAGTCCCGCCCATGCATTGGATACCAGGCCCATGATACTGCTGTCAGGATTCCATGCAATCAAAAACGCCAGAATTGCCACAATCACAACAGTGATACGGCTGATCCGAAGAATCTTGTCACTGTTGGCATCTTTGTTGATAAAGCTTCGATATAAATCTTCAGATACAGAAGAGGCGGTTACCAGAAGCTGTGAATCTGCGGTAGACATGATGGCTGCCAGAATACCGCACAGGAAGATTCCTCCGATGAATGCCAGATTCAAGTCCTGAGTAAACATCTTTGTAATCATCTCAATGAATACGCTCTCGGTGGAAGCAGCGCCTTCTGTTCCCAGAACTGTAGGATACAGATATGCTCTTCCCAACACACCAATAACACAGGCTGCGCCAAGGGAAAGAATTACCCACACAATGGCAATGACTCTGGACTTTTTCAATTCCTTCTCATCTCTTACTGCCATAAATCTGGTCAGGATATGAGGCATACCGCAATATCCAAGTCCCCAGGCAAGCTGTGAGAAAATATCAATGGCATTGTAGGTCTTACCTCCGTTGGAAAACAGATTCAGGTAATCACCTGCTGAGCCTTCCACACCGCTCTGTCCCAGAATTGCCACTACGTTTTCAGCCCCGCCCAGCATTATCCATGCAATAATAGGCACACTCAAAAGTCCGATAAGCATCAAAGTTCCCTGGATAAAGTCTGTTACACAGACGGCCATAAAGCCTCCCATAAAGGTATACAACAAAATAACAATGGCACCGATTGCCAATGCGATATGATAATCAAGTCCAAACACAGAAGTAAACAGCTTGCCGCCTGCTGCCAGCGCAGATGCAGTATACACCAGGAAAAAGATTACAATCACTACAGAAGAACTGAATAACAGAATTCTCTTCTTATCCCGGAAACGATTCTCAAAGTAAGCCGGCAGAGTAAGGGAATTGTTTGCCACAATGGTATATCTGCGCAAACGTCCTGAAATACAAATCCAGTTAAAAATTGTTCCCAGAAGCAAACCGATGGCAATCCATGACTGTCCTGTTCCCAGTGAGTACACGGCACCAGGCAATCCCATTAATAGCCACCCACTCATATCAGACGCCTGTGCAGATAAGGCAGCCACCCAACCGCTTAAGCCACGTCCGCCCAGAAAGTAATCCTCTGAGTCTGTCGTCTTCTTCATATAGGCAGCTCCCACACCAATCATCATAGCCAGATAGACTACAAAAGCCGCCAGAATTAATACTGTTGTTTTGTCCACTTATTCTCCTCCTCATTTTAAAATACCTCAAAACTATTCTTCCTTTCCAAACAATCAACAGAATAGTTATACCCATATACTTTACCACGGCACAAATAAAAAAACAACCTCGAAAGTTAAATTCACCTTCGAGGTTTGCCGTTTTTGCGTTTTTTCAGGGGTTTTTTGCCTAAATATACATATTTTATGTATGCCAGAGTCTTCTCTTCCCCCTGATCAGCCAGCATCCGAAGCAATCCTTCCAGATCCCGGCGGGTATCCTTATGTATAAACCAGAGACGGTCCTTATTCAGCAGATAATAGTCCAGAGGTGCCCGATCTGTGTAGACATCCTTCTCCATATAATTGCGGGAAGCACTGATTCGGTCCATCACCATTTCCGCCACATATTTTTTGGGCATTCTGGCACCATTGATCACACGCTCCGGATCTTCCAGACTGTAATCCACCCAGTGTTCAAAATGATGCTTGTTTCTTCCCTTGTGATGCAGCCACGCCAAAGACACGCCTGTGTCCTCCCTCTCTGCATTGTTGGGGCTTCTGGTCCCCTGGTAGTATTTACATCCCACCAAAAATTCCGTCGGCGTATATTTTGACAGATCATGAAGCAGTCCCTGACGGTAAAGTCCCACACGGAAGCAATACTTCATGACCATCAGCTTGTGTCTTGTAATTGTTTTAAAATGTTTCCACGGATGCATTTATTTTTTCTCCTGTTGCCCAATATAAAGTTCGATAGAACGGGCTTTTACCCCCACCATCTTCTGATCTTTTAACTGCTCACCATTTTTCAGGAAAAAGCCGTCCCCCAGCTTGTTCCCTGAATCCATAACGCGGCACCATTTCTTCCCTTTCGGAAGCTTCGGCAACGCAAACTCATGAGGTTCCCAATGAAAATTGTATGCCACATACATATAATCGTCGCTGTTTCCCTCCGAATCAACGGCATAATCTCCGCAATACATCAAACCGATGTGATAACTCACATTATCTCTGGTAGCGTACCAGGCTCTGTTGCTGTGATAGGACAAATCCGGATAACCCAGAGACTTATAATCCATCACCCGCAGCTCACTGTCCAGATGAAACATACCATGAGCCTTTCGAAAGGCGATAGCTTCCTTCACAAACTCCACCAGCTCCTTATTTTTGTTATATGCCCGCCAGTCCACCCAGCCAATCTCATTGTCCTGACAATAAGCATTGTTGTTACCCTGCTGAGAATTGCCGAATTCATCTCCGCCATAGAGCATGGGAACCCCCTGGCTCAACATCAAAAACAGAACTGCATTGCGAAGCTGCTGACTGCGAAGCTTCTTTACGCTGGCCTTGCGGCTTGGTCCCTCCACTCCACAGTTCCAGGAAAAATTGTAGGAGGTTCCGTCCCGATTTTCTTCCCCGTTGGCCTCGTTGTGCTTTACATCGTAGGATACCAGATCCATCAGTGTAAATCCATCCTGGCTGGCCATGTAATTGATCACTGCATGATCTCCAGGATTTCTTCTCATTCGCTCAACTGCATTGTTCAGAGAATCCTCATCGCTCTTTAAGAAACGACGCATGTCCTGCTTAAAGCCTTCGTTGTACTCTGCCAGAGTTTTCTCTCTGGGCTTCCATTGATCCTGCATCTTCTGATCAGGAACACCAAGAAACATCAGCTTCGTACTACCAAGCAAAGGATCTTTACAAATCAAATCCACCGGCACTCCATCCCCCAACAGATGGAAACCATCCACATGATAAGTCAAATACCAATGGCGCAGAACCTGAATGGCCTTTAATCCGTCAAATCCTCCTGGAAAATAAAATTCCAGGATACATTCCAGACCAGCCTTATGAAGAGCCTTCACAAGATCCTTAAACTCTGCCACAGCGTCTTTGCCGGCACAGTAAGCCGGCTTAGGTGCAAAATAATTTCCTTCTGTATATCCCCAATAATTCAGGCGCATTTTCTCCTTCATTCTGCTGGCAAACTTCAGAGGAATATTACCAGGCAGCATCACTTCCTCAAAATCATACACCGGCATCAGCTCCAGCGCAGTAATCCCCAGCTCCTGAAAATAAGAAATCTTCTCCATGATTCCCCGAAATGTCCCCTTATGACGAACCCGGGAGTTCTTCTGACTGGTATATCCGCGCACATGCACTTTATATAGTATCATCTCCGAATAGGGACGTTCAAGGGGCTGATCTCCCTCCCAGTCATAGTTATTTACATCAAAGCCACAGCGCACCTTATGGAGATGCTCCTTCTCCTCCACCAGGTCCAGATTTCCAAAGGTACCTTTTCCCACAATACGCACTGCACAGGGATCCAAAACTACCTTGTCACCTATTTTATAATTGTATTCATATCTTTTAGCCTGAAAGCCAGGAAGAAGAAAAGCTGCCACTTTTCCCCGAAAACACTCTTTCGGAATCAAAATCTCTTCTTCCGGTTCCTGTTCCCCTTTTCTGTAAAGAAGCAGACTGATTTCTTCCTTGGTATCAAATGCAACTGCAAAATTATATCCAGAGCCAACCCTTGTGACGCCTAAGATTCTGGGGTCTCCTTGTACGATTTGTCTGTCCTTACTATATAGCATGATGTATCCTCCCCGCCGCAGCTTTTCCATATTTGTATGTTCTTTTCCACTGTTTACTGTGAATCAAATGTTCATATCCAACTCAATGGGACAGTGATCAGATCCCATCACCTGACTGTGGATTACATGATCCTGAAGCTTCCCTGTTAATTCCGGTGATATGCAAAAATAATCAATCCGCCATCCTGCATTCTTTGCCCTGGCACTGAAGCGATAAGACCACCAGGTATATGCTCCCTCCAAATCCGGATACAGATAACGGAAGGTATCTACAAATCCACTCTCCAGCACCTTTGTAAAGCAGGCACGTTCCTCATCACTAAAGCCCGGATTCTGGCGGTTACTCTTGGGATTTTTCAGATCAATCTCCGTGTGAGCTACATTGAAATCTCCGCAGAAAATCACCGGTTTATGCTCCTCCAGCTTTTTCAGATACTCCAGAAAATCTTCTTCCCACTGCATTCGATAGGGCAGTCTTGCCAGTTCCGCCTGAGCATTGGGTGTGTAAACTGTCACCAGATAAAAAGTCTCATATTCACAGGTGATCACCCGTCCCTCCTGGTCGTGTTCCTCAATGCCAATCCCATACTGCACCGACAATGGCTCTTCTTTGGTAAACACCGCCGTGCCGGAGTAACCTTTGCGTTTGGCATAGTTCCAATATTGATGATAATCAGGCAGCTCCAGCTTCACCTGTCCTTCCTGACATTTGCTCTCCTGTATACAGAAAATATCTGCATCCGCCTGAATAAAAAACTCCTCAAATCCCTTTTTCATACAGGCCCGGATGCCATTTACATTCCATGAAATCAGTTTCATACTGTCCTCCGTAATCTAATCTACTTCACTATTCCTAATTATAACGTATTTACAGCCAATCAGCAACAACAATCCTATGCTTAAACAGGTACTGCACCTGCTTCTATGCCGCCATTCACTACGTCCCCCACGGAATATTACCAATAAACAGGAACCCTTCTACACATCCTCCGAGCACAATTTGATCATCAGATCATTTACATATGCCTGATTTTTCTCATCGGTCATGACCACCAGCATATCACTGGCTTCCATCACCGTATCACCCTTAGGGATAATCTCTGCGGTTCCCCTCTGCAAAGCCACAATCAGACAGGATTTTGGCCATCCAATTTCTCCCACCTGCTTATCCTCCAGACTGGAGCCATGCATGATTGCAAACTCTAAAAGCACTCTCTCCCCCTTCATCTTTGTCTGGGGTTCCGGCTGATTGGCAAGAAGACGCTCCAACAGACTCTCATAAATGGGAGCTGACCTCAAAATATTTGCCACAACATAAGCTACGATAGATACCAGAGACAACGACAGCATCTGGCTGACAGAACCAGTCATCTCAAAGATCAGAATGATTCCCGTCAGCGGCGCCCGTACAATCGCGGTGAAAAAGCCAGCCATGGAAAGCAGCACCAGATTGCTCACATAAGTGGGGTCCCATCCAAAGTACTGAATTCCAATCATTCCATAGGCCGCTCCAATCAGAGCGCCAAGAACCAGCAGCGGAAAGAAAATTCCACCCGGTGCACCGGAACCAAAGCTGATTGTGGAAAATAAAAATTTCACTGCCAATATCAACAGTACGGACTCCAAAACAAGACGTCCGTTTGCCGCATCTTCCACAATGGTATGTCCACTTCCCAGCACCACCGGAAATACAAATCCTAAGATACCCGCCAAAACAAAAGGAATCATCATTTTTATTGTAGGATGCAAAAAGTTGGCCTGCTTATAGAGTGACTGTACCTTCAAGGTAACATAATTATAAAAGGCACCCAAAATGCCAAGCAATACTCCAAGCAGCACAATAATCCAGTAGCTCCCCTGAGTCATGGGTGTTCCAATATCAAACTGAAAGACCGGTTCCAGACCAATAATCTGGGAAGATATGTAATCGGCTGACAAAGATGCCGCCATGGCAGAGATCAGTACCGACACAGAGAAGTTCTTGTGGACTTCCTCCAATGAAAACATCAATCCCGCCAGCGGCGCATGAAATGCTGCCGCCAGACCTGCACTTGCTCCGCAGGTCAGCAAAATCTTCTCCTCGGTCTTATCTCTGTCCAAAGCCTGAGATACTCCCTTGCCAGCCATGGCCCCCAACTGAATGGACGGGCCTTCCCGGCCCAGAGACAATCCGGCAAGCAGCGCCAGAAAGCCACCCAAAAACTTGGCAGCCAGTACTCGCCACCAGTTCTGATCCAACTTGCCAATCATTTCTCCTTCGACCTGAGGAATACCGCTGCCTGAAATCATAGGTTCCCACTTTACAAGACGGGAAACCACAAAAGCCAGAAACAGCAGAATCAGAAACCAACCTGCCATCCGCGCAGGATGTCCTGCTGCAAATCCCAGAATTTCATCCAGCCACTTTGCTCCATAACTAAGCAGCACACGATATGCCAAAACCACAAGACCGCTGATGATTCCCACCAGCAGCCCTTCTGCCACCAGAGTAATCTGGTAATTTTCCGTTCTTCGCCCGATTATATGGGCCGTATCCTTTTTCAAAATACTCTCCCCCTGTGATAACTTAGTTACTGTTCACGCACCACTGTCCCGCGAGGTGTTTTGGGGCTGATGGCACCAAAATCCCGAGACATGCAGCGCGAAATGATGCAACATGCATCATTTCTGTGCATCGCGCAGCGTGTTGCTGGGAACGGAGTGAACAGTAACCTTAACATATTATTTCTATTATACACTGACGTTCCTGCCCTTGCAATCAGAACAAGTATCTGTTAAAGTATAGTTTAACAAGTAAAAAAGCGAGGATTTAATATGAGTGAAGAAAAATTCAGCGCAGGCTGCTCACCCAGCGACTGTGCTTCCTGTACCAGCAACTGCAGTTCTAATCCAAACAATCAGGATCCCAACCTTATCACCCTGACTCTGGATGATGACACCGAAGTAAACTGCGCCATTCTGACCGTATTCCCGGTAAAGGAAAAGGAATATATCGCACTGCTTCCTCTGGACGAGCACGGCAATAACGAGACTGGTGAAGTTTACCTTTATGCATTCTCAAAGACAGAAAACGGCGATCCACTTCTGGATAATATTGAAGATGACGATGAGTATGTAGCTGCCGCAGAAGCCTTTGATACCATTCTGGCCAATGCCCGTGCTGCCGAAGCTGCCGGAGAACCTCTGGAATAATACTGTTGCCGGTCGCTAAGCTTGCAACACAATGATTAAAAAATGCGGACAGGAATGTTTTCACAATGTTCCTTCCGCATTTTTTATGTTATATTTTATGCTTATCTAAATTTCCACATCAGCATTATAATCCACATTGTCAAAATGAAAACCAAACATATGATAAAAATCTTCCCAATACCCTTCAAGATCGGTAAGATTCTTGAGATTCTCTGTTGTCACCTGACTCCAAAGCCTCATAACTTCGCTTTGTATGTTTTTCTCCAGCTCCCAGTCATCCATACGGATCAACCCCTGCTTATCCACATGAGGAGGCGTCACAAGCAGCTTCTCATGGAAGAGACGGGCAATCTGCTGAATGCATCCTTCATGGACACCATGCCCTTTCATAACCTTATAGAGAATGGAAAAATACAAAGGCACAATGGGAATGGCAGAGCTTGCCTGGGTAACCAGAGCCTTATTCACAGACACAAAAGCATTTACACCCGGAAATCCCCGGTTAATTTCTTCAGCTGTCTTGTGAAGATGCTTTTTGGCCTGTCCAATGGTTCCATCTGCATAAATAGGATAGGTCAACTCGGGACCAATGTAAGAATAAGCAACGGTCACTGCCTGGTCTGCCAACACTTTCTCATTTTTCAGACAGGAAATCCAATCTTTCCAGTCTTCGCCTCCCATAACTTTGATGGTAGCTTCCAACTCCTCATCACTGGCCGATTCAACCGTCTTTTCCACAATTACATTCTTGCGCAAGTCCAGGCTTTTGTTGGTAAAGCTTTCTCCTGTGGTTTTAAGAACAGATTGATAGACAGTACCATCCGGCATTTTCCGCCGGGGAGCTG
>CAMQZX010000177.1 GCA_947039785.1 uncultured Lachnospiraceae bacterium
TCTACACTTCTAGCTTCGTCGGCAGCGTCAGATGTGTATAAGAGACAGACCACTATCTCATCCATTATATTATTTCCGGTTTCGGTACCTACCGTACAAGCTCCGGTACATCAAATAAAGAATATCATCTGCATGAAGGTCAGGCCTTCCTGATCGAGCCAAATAAACTGGTTCATTATTTTGCAGATCAAAAGACTCCATGGGAATATATGTGGATTGAATTTGACGGTATGAAGGCCAAAGAATTCTTAAGTCAGGCAGGACTTGATCAGTTAAATCCTATCTATCACCCGGTAAACGAGGACTGCAAAACAGAATTGCTGCAAAACTTAAAATATATTATTGATCATCCCAATTTGCTTCCCTGTGAAGTGATGGGCTATACTTATCTCTTTTTCGGCACTCTTATACGTACTTCCCGAAATGCTAGGAAGCTGCCTCGGAACAATATTCAGGATTTTTATGTCCAATCCACCGTAGATTTTATAGAAAATCATTATATGAATGAAATTTCTGTTGAAGATATGGCGGCAAATTTAAATCTTAACCGCAGTTATTTCAGCAAGATATTTAAAAATTCCACACAAAAAAGTCCCCAGGACTTTTTAATCCAATATCGGATTAACAAAGCCTGCGAACTTTTACGTTCTTCCCAGATGACGATTGTGCAAATTGCACATTTGGTTGGGTATAACAATCAATTTCATTTTACCAGAGCTTTTAAAAAAATAATGAATCTTCCGCCACAGGAATGGCGCAAACTTAATCATTTATAGTATCATTTACATCCATAACAAAAATCCACCGATTGCGAAAAACCCTTGAAATAAGGCTTTCAAAGGTTTATAATAGACCATAAATAAAAGAAAATTCTTCGGGGCGGGGTGTGATTCCCCACCGGCGGTATAGTCCGCGAGCACGCAAGTGCCGATTTGGTGCAATTCCAAAACCGACAGTATAGTCTGGATGAGAGAAGAAGGATACGTGATTTTATCGTGTGTGACTGCCCTGAGCCTTGTGTTTGGGGCTTTTTCATGCAGAATTACATGATCTAAATTCTTATAGCAAGAATTTCCTTTTATGAAATTAAAAAAGGAGAGAATGTAATATGAGTGAACAGGTTTTAAGAAGAGGTAACACCGCAGAGAGAAGTAAAGTGAGGACTTTGGCACAGACAGCTATGTTGGGAGCTGTGGCAACGGTTTTGATGTTGTTGGAATTTCCGATCCCTTTTCTTGCACCGCCGTTCTATGAGATGGATTTTAGTGAGGTGCCTGTACTGATCGGCGCATTTGCTATGGGACCTATGGCTGGTATTGCCATTGAGGCCATTAAGATTCTTATGAATTTTGTGATCAACGGAACGATAACTGCAGGTGTGGGTGAGATGGCGAATTTCCTGTTTGGATGTTCCTTTTTGCTTCCGGCAGCGATCATCTACAGAGTGCATAAGACGAAGCGAAATGCTGTGATTGGTATGGCTGTGGGAACAATTGTTATGACAGCGGCCGCTTGTGTCGTCAATGCGTTTATTCTGCTTCCGGCTTATGGAGCCGCCTTTGGTACACCGGTAGAGTCCTTTGTAGCAATGGGAACCGCTATTAATGGAGCAATCGACAGTCTGTTTACGTTTGCGCTGCTTGCAGTGGCTCCGTTCAATCTGTTAAAGGGAATTATCGTATCCGTGATTGTTTTGTTACTTTATAAGAGAATTCGTGTCATCCTGAGAGGTGACATTTAAAGGAGAATTGATATGCCTCAAATTGACAACATTGAGAAAACAACCGATAATCGTTTTTTGAATATGTATAACTTGGAAACAACTAACAAAAAGGGCGGTAAAGGGAAATATTTTGTGGCATCCAGAGCAAAGTCCATTGAAGATTTGAAAATTAAGACGAGAAAGAACACTCCGGATGGTGTTATCATTTACAGTGTATATGGTGAGAAGCAGGAAAAAGTGGTATTGATCCGTCAGTATCGCTATGCTATTGACGATTATATTTATGAATTTCCAGCGGGGCTGGTGGAGCAAGGGGAAGAATTTCATGTGGCAGCTATCCGGGAGATGAAGGAGGAGACGGGGCTTGACCTTCACCCCATCACCGTAGATCCTTGCTATGAGAAGCCTTATTTTACAACTATTGGCATGACGGATGAATCCTGTGCCACTGTCTATGGAACTGTGACTGGCACAATTTCCAAGGAAGGCCAGGAAGATTCAGAAGAGATTGAAGTGGTGATAGCGGACCGGGCGGAGGTAGCCAGAATTCTCCGTGAAGAAAATGTAGCTATTATGTGTGCGTATATGCTCATGCATTTTCTGCAAGACGAGAGGCCTTTCGATTTCCTGAAAAAATAACAGTAAAAAATATTTTGGAAAACCAGAACAAGTTATAATGAATAAGTATCATGAACCAAAACTGGGCGTATCTGTTGCCGTGAAGTGTGGTATCTGTCCAAACGAAAAGGACGTACCTTCACAGTAGCAGGTGCGCCCTTTTCATTCACGCTCGTATAAGCTTAAACTAATCCATTCTTAAATTTCTCAACATAAGTATTGATTCGGTCTACCGGATTCAGTAAGCTGCTGATGGACATATCGTGATTCAAGGTGTCGATCAGCAATGCGATGTACTTACTCATATCACAGTTGGTGTAATAAGGCTTCTCCAATAACTCCGGTGTCTGATAGATCAGATTGGTGGTTAAGAGACGATCGAACAGTCCTTTATTATAAGCGTCATCAAATTTCTCCAGGCCGTTGGTAAAGAATCCAAAGGTAGAACACAGGAAAATCTTGCGAGCCTTCCGCTCTTTGAGCATAGCGGCAATTTCTATCATTGTATCACCGGAAGAGATCATATCATCCATAATGATCATGTCCTTACCAGCTACATCTGCCCCAAGGAACTCATCCGCAACCACTGGATGACGACCGTCAGGCTGTGTCAGAGAATAATCACGGCGCTTATAAAACATACCCATATCCACGCCAAGCACGTTAGCCAGATAAATCGCACGGTTCATACCACCCTCATCCGGGCTGATGACCATCAGGTTGTCACTGTCGATCTTCATGTCCTTCTCATGAGAGAGAAGTGCCTTAATAAACTGATAAGCAGGACGAATAGTCTCAAATCCATGAAGAGGAGTGGCATTCTGCACACGGTCATCATGGGCGTCAAAAGTAAGAATGTTATCAACTCCCATATTAATCAATTCGTGCAGCCCCATAGCACAGTCCATAGATTCTCTGCCATTACGCTTGTCCTGGCGGCTTTCATAAAGATATGGCATGATTACATTCACGCGGCGGGCTTTACCGCTGATGGCTGCAATGGCGCGTTTTAAATCCTGAAAATGGTCATCTGGAGACATCAGATTGGTGTATTTACCCAGACGATAGCTCAAGCTGTAATTACATACATCCACCATAATGTAGATATCATCACCGCGGACAGACTCATTGATAACGGCCTTTGCTTCACCAGAACCAAATCTGGGGAAAGAAGAACCGATAATATAAGAATCCCGCTCATACCCTTCAAAAGCAATGGTGGATTTGTGCTCGTTCTCGCGCTCATGGCGCCATTTTACAATCCAGTCATCGACCTTGGAACCCAGAGATGCACAGCTCTCCAGGGGAAGAATTGCCAGTCTTCCAACAGGAAGGGTTTCCACATCTTTGAAATTACTCTGCCTCATTTGTTACTTCCTCCTAAAGTTTTTTGTACGCGAATATCCTGTCCAATCAGATTCAGCAGAGTAAAGCGCTGCATAATCCGGGAGAATATTCTGGTGGTGTAAACATTTGAAAAAGTTTCTATATCATAATTGGTCGAAATGATGGTAGATCTCTTCTTGATCAGCCGTTCATTCAAAATTGAGAAAAGCTGAGTCTTTACAAACGTATTCGTCAGTTCTGTCCCCAGATCATCAATAATCAGTAAGTCGGCCTCGCACACAGAATCCATAGTGTAGGACGCATTTTCATCGTCTCTGGAAAATGTCTGATCTGCCAACAACTGAAATAATTCATAGGCAGAAAAATAAAGAACACTATAACCTTTATGGATTAAGTCATAGGCGATGCAGTGAGACAGAAAAGTCTTCCCAACCCCGGTATCCCCATAAATAAACAGATTACCATCCAAATCCTGAAAATGGTCAATAAACTCCATAGACTTACGCACAGCCATCTGTGCATGTTCCAGAGGAGTTTTCCCGGTTACTTCATCTTTTATTTTATCAGAATAATAATCAAAAGAAAAGGTTTGAAAGTTCTCTTTTTCCAGAATTTCCTGAATATTTGACTGATCATACAGCAATGCAATGGCTGCTTTCTTAAAACAGGAGCATTTTTCTCCATTGATATACCCGCTGTCTTTACACAAAGGGCATTCATACTGGGGGTCCAGATAATTTTCCGGATAGCCGTGGATGGAGAGCAGGGTGCGCTTCTCCAGAGAAAGTTCGGAAATTTCCTCCCGAAGATCCCGGATATCATTGGATTCTCCTTTCAAAAGAGCACGCGCCTTGGATGCACTGGCAGATACCATGCGCTGGTTAATCTCCTCAATCCGGGGGATTTTTCCATAAATCTCCTCTGTCCGTTTCTCAAGCTGATGCTGGCTATGTAGCTGTTTGCGGTCATATTCCCGCATGATTGCATTAAATTGTGTATTTTGTAATGCCACGGCAAACTCCTTTAATTCGTAAAAGATAAACAATAGTCAACATAAAATAATTGCACAGATACTTCCCATGCTCATAGGAACATTATTGTTTAAACAGCGACCGCTTAATCTCCTCATAATCATAGCTGCGATGAGGATAATCTGTCTGCCGTCTGGAAGAACCGCTTGTTCCCTCCTTAACAGCAGATTTGGAAGCTCTTTTCTTATGCTCCTGGTCAAGAGGAGCCAGATCAGTCAAATGCTTGACCCCCTTTTGATGCCATCCTCTCAGAATTGTATCGGTATACTGGAAACTGGCCTGCCCTGTCTGCATCACAGTGCGCTGACACGCCTCCGTAATGATATCCAATGTAAATCCCAGCTCCTGCATCCAACTGTCCATCATTTTCTGCTCCATCTCTACAGGATTGCGTCCTTTGATTCCCATGGCCTTTAATATAGTAAAATAATTTTTGTGGAACAGATTGGTGGCCTTTTTGGCTTCGTCCACAGTGGAAATGCCTTCCGATGCCCAAGCCAGTGCCACTGTTTCAATATAGCGGGTGCTGCGGCTGCCCTTGGAAACACAGTATTCCACCAGGTATTCGATTAGATCTTCGCTGAAGTGAAGTTCGGAATAAAAATAAAGTAAATTGTCGATATCAGTCTTAGAAAGAGTTCTTCCAAGATATCGTTCTGCAATATATAAAAACTGGCGAACCTCTTCCTGCTCCTGAAGTGCTTTCTTCTGTCCGGCGGTCAACGACTTTTTCTTAGGTAGCTCTGCTGCTGGTTTGTTTTCTATTGCCTTTTCTGGTGCGGTTATCACATCAGGCACAGCCTCTGGCTCCGCCTGAGACATGGCAACGGCAGCTTCCTTTTGGCCCGCTGCAGGAATAGGGCAAAAGGCAATGCCCGATAATTTATGATTTTCACAGGTGAGCGTCAAAAGTCCGGCCTTCTCCCAATAGCGAAGTGCCCGGACAATATCCCGTTCGGTACAGTCAAAAACATCGGCAATGGCAGCGAGACTCACTCTGCGTTTCCCCTGTGTAATCCGAAGCAAATAGAGGTATACCTTCACAAACTCCCCATTGGCCTGCGGCATGAATTGATCGATAAATTGATTCGATATTGTGGTAATCCCCTGAGATGGGATGTTTTGAATTAAGATATCACCCATGACCTTATCACTTTCCTTTTGTGTAAAACATTCGATGTGTTGCAGTTGAGATTATAACATACCTGATTCCAAAAGAAAATAGCCAGTATTTACATTGATTTTAAAGGTTGTACACGAAGATTTCCACCGCTGCTTTATGGAAATTGTGGATAATGTGGATATATTAGCATGCCATTTGATTACGGTTAACCTAATTTGTCAAAGGAAACGCAAAAAATACAGGGATAGTGTCGAATTCTGTCAAAACTTATGTAAAGTGAGTTATGCACATAAAAATCCACAGACCAACACGACAAAGAATGTGTATAAGCCTGTGGATAATGTGAATAACTACCCTCAAATCCAGCAAATTCAAGGGTTTTATGATGTGTATAAGTATTTTACTTCAGTTTATTACATCCCCAATAAATGCTCCCCAATCTGTACCACGTCTCCAGCCCCCATGGTGATCAGCAGATCACCTTCTACGCAGTTTTCCAGCAGGAAAGTTTCAATTTCGTCGAAGGTTGGGAAGTAGAAACATTCTGTGCCCAGGGCCTGGATACGTTTTTGAACATCTCTGGAGGAAATTCCCAGGTTGTCAGTCTCTCTGGCGGCATAAATATCTGTCATAACTACCTTATCTGCCAGTGACAAAGCCTGGGCAAATTCATCCAGCAACGCCTTGGTGCGTGTGTATGTATGAGGCTGGAAGACACACCAGATGGTCTTGTGAGGATAATTTTTGGCACTGTTTAAAGTAGCTTTGATTTCTGTGGGATGATGAGCATAGTCATCGATAATGGTCACACCGCCAATCTTTCCCTTCAATTGGAAACGTCGATCGGTACCTTTAAACCCGGCAAGTCCCTTCTGAATTGTAGTTGCATCGAATCCCAGCTTCATACCAAGAGCAATGGCAGATAACGCGTTAGATACGTTGTGGATTCCGGGAACACTCAGGCGGAAGCTTCCCACAAACTGTCCTTTGCGGTAACACTCAAAAGAAGCATTTCCCAGAGTATCAAAGGTAATATTCTGGGCTGTATAGTCGGCGTCAGACTTCAGAGCATAAGTGACAACCTCACAGGGAAGATCTTGAATGATTTTCTCATATTCAGGAGTATCGCTGTTGATGATCAGGGTTCCATCGGCCGGCAATTTCTCAGCAAACAGGCGGAAAGAATGACGGATATCCTCGATATCTTTGAAAAAGTCCAAATGATCAGCATCCACATTTAGAATAATACTGACTTTGGGGAAAAAGCTCAGAAAACTATTGGTGTATTCACAGGCTTCTGTGACAAAAGTCTGGGATTTGCCCACACGGATATTTCCTCCGATGGCAGGCAGAATTCCTCCCACAGAAATGGTAGGATCTGCATCGGCAGCTAGAAGAATGTGAGAAACCATGGAAGTGGTGGTAGTTTTGCCGTGAGTACCGGATATGGCTATGGGTGTTTCATAATTGTGCATCATCTGTCCCAAAAGCTCCGCACGGGTCAGCATAGGGATTTTCTTCTCAACGGCACAGGCGTACTCCGGATTGTCAGGATGAATGGCAGCTGTGTATACCACAAGCTGGGTGGTATCTTCAATATTGGAAGCGCGCTGACCATAGTATACCCGGGCACCCTGGCGTTCCAACTGCTGGGTGAGAGAATTTTCGTGGGCATCGGATCCTGTGATGGTAAAACCTTCCTGAAGCAGCACTTCTGCAAGACCGCTCATACTGATGCCTCCGATTCCGATAAAATGTACATGTAAAGGATTTTTAAAGTCTATTTCATACATAATTTGAACTCCTTTTTGAATAAGAACTAATAAATCAACTGAAAGCCAATAGATTATCCTAACTCCTACGACAGAAGTAAGGCAAAGCGGATATTCGCAATCTGCTTTGCTGCTTTCTTATGTTTGGCGGGTCTCAAAATCATACTTTTTCATACAAGCGTGAAAATCATGGCCCTTTGACTTTGGTATCATAAAATAATTATACACGAATAAAGAAAAAAAGAAACCCTTTTGTTGAATCGAAACAGTACAAGGAAAAAAAGAAAAAATTGACAAAAAAACTCCTAAAATTGTGTATAATATCACCGAAAAAAGAATCTTTATTGAAGAAAATGCAAAATATGTTCAGAATCTGGATATATAGATTAGGAGGAGAAGTCGTTGGAAGACAATATTTTTGATAAAGTGCATGAGGTGGATCTGAAAGAGACCATGGAAAAATCCTACATCGACTATGCTATGAGTGTAATAGCGACAAGAGCGCTTCCTGATGTAAGAGACGGACTTAAGCCAGTACAGAGGCGTGTCCTTTATTCCATGATTGAGCTGAATAACGGACCTGACAAGCCACATAGAAAATGTGCGCGTATTGTCGGAGATACGATGGGTAAATATCATCCTCATGGTGACAGTTCCATTTATGGAGCTCTGGTAAATATGGCGCAGGAA
>CAMQZX010000178.1 GCA_947039785.1 uncultured Lachnospiraceae bacterium
CTAGAAAATATAAGGTTTTAAAGAAAAATAGGACTGTAAAACTTTACAGTACCCGTTATGAATAGGAGGGATAGAAATGACTTTTTTTGAATTGATTAAGATTGAGTTTATGAAAGTAAAACGCTCAAAAATAATTCCCCTTATTTTTGCTGCACCATTGCTGGTAGTGGCGTCAGGGATCTCTAATTTGAGTAGATATTTTACACCAGAGTATACAAATGCATGGCCAGCCATGTTCATTCAGAGTGCATTGGTATACGCTTATTATTTACTTCCATTCAGCATGATTGTTGTATGTGTAATGATTGCTGGAAGGGAAAACGGGAATAATGGGATTTTGAAAATGCTGGCTCTTCCAGTTAGCCGATGTTCCCTTTCGGTGGCGAAGTTCTGTGTATTGATATTCTATCTGTTTATGGAAATAGTTGTATTCCTCGTGGTGTTTGTCATTGCCGGACTGGTTGCCACAAAAACAATGGGAGTCACAGAAACTCTCCCTATTCTCTATCTACTTAAATGGTGTGTCAGACTATTCCTTACGATGCTGCCTTGTGCAGCGACTATGTGGGCCATAACGGTTTTATTTGAAAAGCCGTTGTTATCCGTTGGACTGAATCTGCTTCTTGTTATTCCTGGCGTTCTGGCAGCCAACACACCGCTTTGGATTGCTTATCCATATTGTTACAGTGGTTATCTGGTGTCCTGTTCTCTACATGACTTTACGACAGGATCTTCCGATATGGTATTTTCATTGTTCCCATTTCTGCCTTGTGCAGTATTAGTCTTTGGATTTGTGATTGCTCTGGCTGTCACACAATTTGGAAAGAAAGAAAAGAGGTAAAGATTATGGAAAACAAGAAATTGAAAGCTTTAAGCATAGCAGCACTTATCGTGAGTGTCCTGCCGTTAGTAACGTTGATTCCATCTTTTTTGAAACTTACTTTATCAGACGGAGTTCGCTCTGTCTGGGCCGGGGCAAATATCGTTTTTGTTTTGCTTGGCCTGTTGCTGTCGGTTATTTGTGTACGAGATAAAGAAAGCCGCAGCCATTTAGTTTGGCAACAGCAAAGTTTATTGAACACATGAAATGCTTTTTAGGCATAAGTTATTATAAAAAGCAAGTATTTGTTATAGTTCAAAATAATTATTATAATGTAGGTGTAGAAAAGAAGTTGCAATCACTTTTGCTCTGCATCTACTTTTTTATGGGGAGAACAATGATGACAACTTCTGCACCTGAAAGCGATATAAGCGATTCTGAAACGGAAAGTGGAAATGTGCAGGCAAATAACGGATGGAGTCCCAGGAGAGGAATTTTATGAATGGCTTGGAGCCGGAATGGTTTTATTGTTTATTGAAAATAACGGAGGATGGGAATGGAGCAAGAAAATAAGATGTTTTCAAATAAAGATCTGAAAATAATGATTATACCGTTGTTTTTGGAACAACTGCTGGTTATGCTTGTGGGAATGGCTGATACGCTGGTAGTAAGCTATGCAGGTGAAGCAGCAGTATCAGGAGTATCGTTGGTCAATCAATTTAATACAATCTTCATTTATCTTTTTACGGCATTGGCTTCTGGAGGTGCAGTCATTATCAGCCAGTATATCGGTGGAAATGAGAAGAAGCATGCTGGGGAATCTGCCAGCCAGCTTTTATTGTTTTCTACACTGTTTTCTGTGTTAGTTGCTGTACTGGTATTGGTTGGAAATGAGAGAATGCTTCATTTGCTGTTTGGGAAGGTGGAAGATTCTGTCATGCAATCGTGTATTACTTATCTGAAAATTTCTGCCTATTCTTATCCGGCACTGGCGGTATATAATGCAGGTGCGGCAATTTATCGCAGTCTTGGGAAAACTAGTGTAACCATGTATCTATCCGTGGTATCGAATGTCATTAATGTGATTGGCAACATCATTGGTGTTTTCGTTTTGCATGCAGGTGTGGCAGGCGTGGCTTATCCTTCTTTGATTGCACGCATCTTTTCGGCTGGGGTTATTACCGCGCTTTGTTTTAGGGCAGGAAATGAAGTGGGGTATCGGACGGGATGGATATTCCAGTGGAATAGTGGTATGATGAAGCGCATTTTGAACATTGCAATTCCGAACGGGATGGAGAACGGAATCTTTCAGTTGGTAAAGGTAGCGCTTAGCAGTATTGTAGCACTTTTTGGAACATATCAGATTGCTGCGAATGGTGTGGCTCAGAGTATCTGGTCTTTGGCGGCTTTAGCCGGAGTTGCTATGGGGCCTGTATTTCTCACTGTGATTGGACAATGCATGGGAAACAAGGACATAGATGCCGCAGAGTATTATTTCAAGAAGCTGATAAAAATTACACTTTTGATTTCGGCGATATGGAATTTGTTCATCTTTATTCTAACGCCGCTTTTTATGAAGTTTTATTCTTTATCTTCCGAGACGAAGAATTTAGTAATTTGGCTGGTATTGATTCACAATGCGTTTAATGCGGCTGCATTTCCATTTTCGGGGGCACTTAGTAACGGACTTCGGGCGGCAGGCGATGTGAAATTTACAATGTATGTTTCGATTGTTTCCACCATTGTCGGACGGTTGTTTTTATCGTACCTTCTTGGCATTACACTTCACATGGGCGTGATTGGAATTGCCCTTGCAATGGCTTGTGACTGGAGTATCCGGGCAATCATTTTTATCCGGCGGCAAAGATCAGGAAAGTGGAAGGTTTTTCAAGTGATTTAGATATGTTTATTCTATAAGTTATTTTAGGAGGATATTTTTTTGAGCAAAAGAATTTTGGCAGCATATTTTTCAGCAAATCGTGTAATCGCGAAAGCTGCATGGAAGCTGGCAGAGACTGTTGGTACTGAACTTTATGAAATTAAACCGGAGGTATCTTATGCCCGCGCTGATTTGAACTGGACGGATAAAAAAGTCGAAGTTCAGTCGAAATGAGTGATTCAACCTCACGGCCTGCAATCGCTGAAAATTGTCTGATATGGAAAAATACGATGTTATCTTTGTGGTCTTTCCTATTTGGCTTGCGTACCACAAATTCATACAATGCACCTTCTGATGCTTTGAGGGGCAAATTTAACGATTACCTACTCAATTGTTAGCCGTATCTCGGACGGGCTGATGGTGGGGGCAGTTTATATCAAAATTGTAATGATAGTATTTATGGCGGTGCCTATCTTATATTTTTTGGCGGGAACAGGAAATAAAATCCTCTATTATATTTGTTAGCCAATCCCATCCAGCTCGACCTTTGAGGGGATTATGGATTTGGCAAATGGAGGTGCAGACATTGCAAGTAAAGATATGGTTATCCTTGTGGCCCATTGTTTTGCCTGGTTCTTGCTCTATCTGTTCATATCCGAACGCCGGAAAAAACACGCGTGACCGAGTTTGAGTAAAGAAGCGAAATGACGGTGAAGTCTATGGGAAATATCTTAGTCATTGAGTTTGGGAAGGGAGATGGGATGTTAAATGAAATAGTGGACTTTATATCTTTAAGGACGCAGTGCCAGGCTACGAATCTAAACATGAATCCATCTTCCGAAATTTTGTCTTTCATCGGCCTGAAAGTTTGTGTCCATGAGCTGCAAAAATGCTTGCAACATGTATCCATCTGTTAAGAGGAACCCTCTATATCTTTCAGGGAGAAGAACTGGGGATGACGAATCCGGGATATAGTGATATCAGCGAGTACCGGGATGCAGAAAGTATTAATTATTACCATATACTTTTGGAAGGGGCAGCAGGTGAATTTGGAGGATATTATTTTGTGATAGCTAATGAAGTGTGAAAATGATATAATTAAAAAACAAAACGGAGATTTGAATGAAAAGCTTAATCCCCCGACTATGCTGGGGCTAGGGAGAATAGGATAAGTGGAAACGATGAGGATAGTACCCAAAAGCCTTCTTTGATACAATGAGTATGGTGTTGTAAGCCGAATTCAAAGAATGAGAGACAATCCTGATTTCATCCCCAAGTATCGAAAGAGAACACTGTATGGACAGATGAGAAGCGCTGTTAGAGAAATAATCAATAAATTATGCAAATACAAAAATGTAGAAATTATTACAGGAGCAATTTGTGTAGAACATGTACATCTGAGAGCGGTGATTCTAACTAAAATGAGTATCTCAAGTTTTATGGGATATTTGAAAGGGAAAAGCACAATGAAAATTTATAATAGACACTCAGAATTACAAAACAAGTGGAATGAAGCATTCTGAGTCAGGGATATTATGTGGAAATAATTCACAAGTTGATCGGATGGTTGTTGACTCAGAAAATTAACAATGGAGGATGGATATGGAGGATTCTTATGTATTACAGTTATTAAAACCTAAATTCAAAGAGTTTTATCTTTGCTTCTGTGGATACGCAGATTGCAAACCATTACATAGTTATGGACCTGCAACAAGAGCGAGTTATATCATCCATTATATTATTAAGGGCAGGGGAATTTATCAGATTGGGGAACGGAAATACCATTTGTCGGAAGGGCAGGGATTTCTGATTGAGCCGGAGGTTTTAACATTTTATCAGGCTGATAAAGATGACCCGTGGACGTATTTATGGATTGGATTTGATGGAAGTGGTGCAAGAAGGCGGATTGGAGACATTGGTCTGAATAGCAGACAATTGACCTTTCAGTGCAGTTATGGAGAGGAATTGAAGGCAATTGTCCTGGATATGTTGAAACATATACAATCAACAACATCCAACCTTTATTATCTGCAGGGGATGCTCTATCAGTTTTTTTCTGTGCTTACCAGAGATATTATGGTAGATTCCCTGGAAGATGAATCAAAAGAGAACCGTTATGTCATGGAAGCAATTGACTATATCCGAAATCATTATTCAGATGGTATTGGTGTTGAGGATATTGCTAAGGCGATTCATGTAAGCCGGAATTATCTCTATATGGTTTTTAAAAATAAGCTGGATTTATCCCCCAAAGAGTTTCTTACAGATTTTAGAATTTCCCGTGCAAAAGAACAATTAGCACTGACGGAATTGTCAATCGAGCAGGTTGCCGCTTCTTGCGGATACCAGAATACACTGGTATTTTCCAGGGCATTTAAACAGGGACTTGGTGTTCCTCCCAGTCAATATAGAAAAGAGCAGCGGAAAGAGGTGAAGGATTCTCTGATTGCCGGACAAAAGGAATTGGAAAATATTAAACATATGAAATATATTTGATAAAATTTATGCGCTGTTGAAACAGCTTAAATGAATAGAAAGATTTTCACGGCTTAACATTTTGTAGGAAATTACAATCAAAGTGTTATCACGGAAGTCTTTTTTTAATGTTATAGTAAATGATAGATAAAGAAGATGTGCGCAGGTTCTTAATCAGATTACAAACATAAGAAAAAGTATCGCAATATACAGGACTGCAAATAACAGGAGGATAAATAAAATGGAAAAAATACAATATAAGTATATTTCAACAAAGGAAAAACTGTGTTTTGGCATTGGTGCAATAGGCAAGGATGCTGTGTGCAATCTTGTGGCAGCATTTTTGATGGTTTATTTTACAGACACGCTGTATCTGGCTCCCGCTTTCGTAGGAACGCTTTTCTTTGCAGCCAGAATTTGGGATGCGGTGAATGATCCTGTAATGGGCATGGTTGTTGATAATACACATACACGATTTGGAAAATTCAGGATATGGATGATTATCGGAACGCTGGTAAATTCCGTAGCATTCGTGCTGTTATTCCACAGCTTTCATTTATCAGGGAGAGCGCTATATATCTATGTTGCAGTTATGTATATTCTCTACGGAATGACATACACGATTATGGATGTGCCGTATTGGTCATGGCTTCCAAATTTAACCAATGATCCGCAGGAACGGGAAAAAGTATCTGTGATTCCAAGGTTTTTTGCAAGTCTGGCAGGCTTTACTGTATCGACAGCCGGATTATATATCATCAATTACTTCAATAAAATTGCCGGGGAAGAAGATGGCTTTGCAGAAACCGGGTATACTATCTTTGCTGTTGTGATTGCAGTTGTTTTTATTATTACCATTGGCATTACCGTAATGAACGTAAAAGAAGAGTCTACGATTGGGGCGGATACACAAAAAACCAGTCTGAAACAGGCATTTCATGTAATTGTAAAAAATGACCAGCTTCTGGCTTTTATCGGACTGCTGCTTACATTTAATCTTTGTATTCAGGTGGCAAGAAGCTTTGCGTTTTACTATTTTAAAGAAGTATGTGGTAATGAATATCTGTATTCCATTTTTGGCTTTGCATTTATAGCGGAAATGTTTGGGTTAATATGTTTCCCGAAGATTTCCAATAAAATCAGCAGAGAGCATGTATATTCACTGGCCTGCGGGTTCCCGATTATTGGTTTTACGCTGTTAGGTGCAGCAGGATATGTTGCTCCTGACAATGCTGTTCTTGTTATTCTGTTCAGTTCCATGGCATTTTTTGGTTCTGGGCTGTCTCTAGGTGTGACAACCTGTTGTATGGCGGATGTCATTGACTATGGCGAAGTGAAATTTGGCGTTCGAAATGAAAGTGTGACCTGTTCTGCGCAGACGTTTCTGATGAAGGCTGCACTGGCTATTGCTGGCGGTCTGACAGGTATAGGCCTACAGGCTGTAGGCTACGATGCAAAAGTGACTGTACAGAGCGCTGCGACCATACAGGGCATCCGTGTGTTAATGTTAGTGCTTCCTGTTATTATGGCAGTTATCAGTTTCTGGATATATCAGAGATGCTATAAATTAAAAGGGAAAAGGATGCAGGAAATAACCAGAAAACTGAATGAGATGCATGCATACCGCGGGAAAAGAGAAATTTATTAAATCTACTTATGATAGATTATAAGTTAGCAGCGGAAAAAATGAACGATAATTTTTTGTAAGGAAACCAGCCTCGCTGAGATGGGAGGCTGGTTAAAAATTATTGGAAGCCAAAAACAAAGTGATGAGGAGTGTCCTGAAACCAGTATTCAGTTATAAGATATCCTTCAAAATGTTCATTGTAATCTCAGAAGCCTTACTGCCGGTACATATTTTGGAATTTTGCAGATTAGTAGCGAAGCAATATATCCTTCCGTTGTTCTCAATAAATCCTATAAACCAGCCGTTTACATTTTGTCCATCGACATAACCAGTACCTGTTTTGCCATAAAGTTTTCCAACAGGGGTGTCAGATATAAATAGGGAGTCTTTTACAGCATTAATGTTCTGCTCTTTGAAGTCCCATTTGTTTTCTAACAGATCAGATAATAGTATCACCTGTTCAACAGGAGAAATCTTTAAAGAAGATTCTGCCCAGTATTGTTCTATCCCTCCAGTCAAGTCACAGTTTCCATAAGAAATTTTGTTATAGTAGGAATATAACGTGGAAAGTCCTAACTGGTTATCTAAATCCTGAAAATACCAGTTAACAGAGTTTTGCATGGCGGTGGTTAATGTCTGATCCTGATTCCAGGAATCAAAGGCTTGCTGCGTTTTGTCCCATTTTTGTAAAGAGGAATCAGGAGAAATAATAGTTTCTTCCAAAGCAAAAAGTCCACTGTAAATTTTAAAAGTAGAATCAGGAGAAATCTGCTGTTGGCTTAATTCCTTATTGTAAATTTGATATTTGCCATTGAACATATCATATAAAACAAATGAGCCTTTCATTCCATCAAAATAGGAAGCAGCATCAATAGATTCACAATTTTCACTCTCAATAAGAAAGGAAGAGCTTTGGGATGCATATACGGTAAAGAATGGGCTGGAACAGTATACAAGCAATAAAGTAAAAATGATAACGCCGGTGCTTTTGATTTTTTGAGAAATGGAGTCGTTTTTATAGTCCGCAATTTCTATAATTCTCTGCTTGATTGTATCTTTGCTTCCTCCCATAGTTGACAAAGGGGAGAAGAACATTCCTTTTTGCATATGTTCAGCACATTTTATGATTGTATATCCATAATTCATACAATTTTCTTCGCCGATTACGGAAATAACGGAGTTATCGCAGGCGATTTCCCGGTCTTTTTGTAATTGGCGGAATCCATACCAAATAAAAGGATTGAACCAGTAAATAATTTGCAGCAGGCAGACAAGGTTATTTATAATTGTGTCTTTATGCTTGTAATGCTGCAATTCATGCAGGAAAATGTAGCGGACATCTTCTTCAGATAATAGAATGTCTAAATCCTGCGGGATGATAACAGTTGGTCGAATCCAGCCATAAGAGACCGGACTTGAGAGATTACAGGAAGTATATAATTTAACATTTCGTTTAATATGTAATG
>CAMQZX010000179.1 GCA_947039785.1 uncultured Lachnospiraceae bacterium
CAGCGTAGTCTCGTGGGCTCGGAGATGTGTATAAGAGACAGATATAATATAGCTACAGGGAGAAACTATTGATATAAACAATTCATACTATAAAAAAGGAGAAAATTAAAAATGACAATGACCATTTATGAAGCCAGGGATTATCAGGACATGAGCAAAAAAGCTGCCAATATTATTGCCGCACAGATCATAATGAAGCCAGATGCAGTGCTTGGACTGGCAACAGGATCCACACCGGTAGGTGCCTATGAGAATTTAGTGGAAGGATATAAGAAAGGGGATCTGGACTTTTCAAAAGTGACCAGTGTGAATCTGGATGAGTATAAAGGATTATCCGGAGACAACGACCAGAGTTATCGTTATTTTATGAATACGAATCTGTTTGACCATGTCAATATTAATAAGGAAAGAACTTTTGTTCCAAATGGTCTGGAAGAGGATTCCCAGAAAGCCTGCAGTGCATATAATGAAATTATTGAGAGCGTGGGTGGAATTGATCTGCAGCTTCTTGGTATCGGCGGAAATGGTCATATCGGTTTTAACGAACCAGATGAAGTGTTCCATGCAGGCACTCATTGTGTGGACCTGACTGAGAGTACTATTCAGGCAAATGCAAGATTTTTTGCAAGTATGGATGAAGTTCCCAAACAGGCATATACTATGGGTATTCAAAACATTATGGGAGCTAAGAAAATCCTGTTGGTGGCATCTGGAGAAGGCAAGGCAAAAGCACTTTATGATTCGATATACGGACCAATTACTCCAAAGGTGCCGGCTTCTGTACTGCAGCTTCACAATGATGTGGTGATTGTGGCTGACGAAGCTGCTCTTAGCTTGATTAAGGAAAAAGGAGAATGTTAGAATGATTATAAAAAACGGAAAGGTGTTTTGTGAGGACGGAAGCTATCGAACTCAGGACCTCTATGTGGAAAAGGGATGGATCGTGGATTCCGAGGAAAAGGTTACCGATAAAACTGTGGTAGATGCCACAGGCTGTAAGGTGCTTCCGGGCCTGGTGGATATTCACAGCCATGGTGCTGTGGGATGTGATTTTTCAGATGCCGATGTTGAGGGACTGAAAAAGATCTTGCAGTATGAGAAGTCGCAAGGCGTGACTTCCTATTGTCCCACATCCATGACCCTTCCAAAAGAGCAGCTTATGAAGATTTTTGCCACCATTCAGGAGATTGAGCCGGATGAGTCCTGCGCCCATATTGCAGGCATTAATATGGAAGGACCTTTCCTGAATGCAGGGAAAAAGGGCGCCCACGTAGAAGGATATATTGTACATCCTGCGGTGAAGCTTTTCCGGGAGTGTAATGAAGCCAGCGGACATCGCATCAAGCTTGTGACATTGGCTCCGGATGTGGATGGCGCTGTGGAGTTTATCCGTGAGCTGAAGGATGAGGTTACCATTTCTCTGGGACATACAAAAGCGGATTATGACAGTTCCATTCGTGCCATGGAGCTGGGAGCTCTGCATGTGACCCACCTGTACAATGCTATGATGCCTATGGGACACAGAGATCCGGGGCTGCCCGGTGCAGCTGCTGACTGTGAGGACTGTGTTGTGGAGCTGATTGGAGACGGTATTCATATCCATCCGGCTATGGTGCGCAACACGTTTCGCTTATTCGGAGAGGAGCGGGTGGCTCTGGTCAGTGATTCCATGCGGGCAGCAGGTATGGAGAACGGAACCTACGAGCTGGGCGGACAGGAAGTGACCATGAAAGACCGCAAAGCCACACTGGCAGACGGCACCATTGCCGGCTCAGCCACCAACCTGTTTGACTGTGTACGCTGTGTTATTTCCATGGGTGTTTCCGAGAGAGAGGCTTTGCTGGCAGCTACGAGAAATCCTGCCAAAAGCATTGGAATCTATGAGGAAGTTGGCTCTTTAACACCGGGTAAGAGAGCAGATATTGTGCTTACCGATGAAAAACTGAACATTAAGAATGTGTTTTAACTCATCAAGGAGAAGTTTCCCCTTTTTATATAGCAGAGATATCAGTGGTGGGTAAGGGGCTTATTGGTTAGAGTGAGGACTATTGGCCTGTCTGGGATTGCAAACTGCCTGAAAATGGTGGAGATTGCTATACAGACAGGCTTTTTGAATATTATTTTTCAGGTATCCTGTTAAGAAATTCTAAAGAAATCCTTAATTCTGGTATTTCGTTTGCATATTGAGGTCCAGGGTGCTATAATGGGATTATTAAAAATGTCAATCGTTATGTGAGTTCGCAGATTGCGTAATGAGACATCGATATGGAGGATAAGCAGATGAAGAGATTGTGCAAGAAATCGATGGCACTTTTTCTCACAACAGCTATGCTGATGACGAACATTGGAATGCTCACAGCATTTGCTTCCGGTGAGGATAAGCAAAGTGAAAGCGAGAAGACGGAACAAGTAGCAATGCCGACTGCCGATCCGGCAGCGGGTACATATGATAAGGCACAGCAAGTGACATTAAAGTCCACTACCAAGGATGCTGAGATCTATTACACCCTGGATGGCAAGGCTCCTACAGTCAAGAGCGCGAAGTTCAGTGAGAAGAAGCCCATCGAGGTTGACGAGACAGTGACCATCAAGGCCATTGCAGTAAAGAAGGACATGGATGACAGTAAGGTGGCTGCCTTTACTTACACCATTAAAGCAGATGAGAAAGCGGACGTGGAAGACACGGAGGAATCCAAGGGGGAAGAACCTGCAAATGAGGAACCCCAGACAACTCCTGAACCGGAAAAAGAACCACAGCCTGAAGCCACACAGGCACCTTCTGAGGAAGGCGAAGCCCAGTTAACGACCCCGAAAGAACATGCGGGAGAGGGAACACCTTCTGACAGTACACCGGCTGCAACGGACGCATCAGGTACAACAGATACACCAGGGACAATAGATCCTTCGCTCAAGAACATTGCCACTGCTGATATAGCAGTTGAGCTGAAAGTGAAAGACAGTCTGGAAGATTTGGAAAAGCCGGATATTTATAAAGCTACGCAGGAAGGCGCAGGATTTACCGTGACAGATGCCGTATGGACAGATGCAGCATCGGGTACAGCCATTACAGCAGGCGGCAAGTATACAGTGAAGCTGACCCTGAAAGCAGTAGAAGGATATCAGTTTAGTAATACTACAGATATTTCCTTAAATGGAGTGAAAGGAACTGCAGACGGCGAAGCTGCAGAAAATATGACAGAGCGCGTCTATCAGTTTGAGATGATCGCTCCGGAAGCTGCACCAACCATTGATCCTGATCCTACAGCAGGCAAGGTAGACGAGGGCACTGAGGCCAAGTTGAAATATGAAGGTGCGGATAAGGATTCTGTGAAGCTGATGTACCGCGCAGGTGCCGAGACAACATGGACCGAGTACGATGCATCTAAGAAGATTACTTTGAGTGCGGAAGAGACAGCTACGGTAGTTGTCAAAGCTGTATTATCTGGAATCTCCAGTGAGGAGAAAATCTTTACTTATGCATTCAATACCCCTGATCCAACGGATACCCCTGAGCCGACAGAGACTCCTACGGGTACACCTAAGCCGACGGATACCCCTGAACCGGTGATAAAGAAAATCAGCTCTGTGGAAGTAACCGGCCTGGAAAAGCCAAGCCGCGGTAAAAGCCCGGACAGAAAGGCATCTGCCACATCTGGAAGTCATGCTACTGTGAAATCCGTTGAGTGGGTACAGGATGGCTCCAACAATGATATGTCAGGTGTATTTAAAGCAGGTACTATTTATTATGCATATATACATTTGAAAGCAAAAGACGGTTATGAATTTGATACCAGTGCATTTAAGGCAGGTACTACAACAGCCAATGCAAAGGTAAGTAATTACTCTCATAAACCAGGTGTGAAATCGATTGATTCCAAAAACCTGGCAATTTATGTAGCATGGAAAACACAGGCAGCAGCTACAGCAGCAGCCACCGGCAATGCCATTACCGGTATTAACTCTTCCTATTCCAAGGGCGCGACCATTACCTTCACTATGAATGGCGCAGGTGCTAATAACCCGAAGGAAGAAGGCAACGAGCGTTATGTTCCGGTGAAGTATAAAGTTGGAAGCACGGAAAATGCTATCACTGAGAATACACCTTCTGTAACCAAGGCAATCCGGATTTCCACAGCGGGAACCTATACCTTGACCGTTACATTCCAAAAGCAGGTTTATGATGCTTCAACAGATTCCTGGAAGAACGTAGATGGAAGTACAGATACTAAGACTGCAACCATCAAAGTGAATTCCACATCTTCAGTGACTGGAAGAACTACTGGTACCACTACCGGTAAGCCATCCATCAGCTCAACCGACAGCACCACCAAGAAGTCGTCCAATGCCAAGACAGGCGATGAGACTCCGGTTGGCGCAATGGTAACGATCTTTGTTCTGGCAGGTGCAGCAGTGGTCGTACTGGCAGTACGCAAGAAAAAATCTAAAAAATAGTTTGATATGATAATGCCGGACGGCTGTTTTCTGTAGACAGAAAGCAGCCGTTTTGTTAGAATATAAGAAGCGTTAATCGTGTTTTAAGGGGCTGTGTACTAGAGCATGTTTGAAAATTCATCCCTGCACTCTGCATCCCCACTATGTGGCCTAGTTGCCTCAATTTGTGGAATACATCTTGCGAAAAGCAATTTTCAAACATGCCATAACCATTTGGCAGTCCTTAATCTAAAAGTAATACATAAGACAGGAGAGAGAAGACCATGAATTTACAGGAGACAGTTTCAAAAATTCAGCCGTTAAACGAGCAGATGATGGAGATTTCCAGAAAGCGCTGGGACAGCATTGCCCATCCGCTGCACAGCCTGGGACTTTTGGAAGATGTAATTGTTCAGATTGCGGGAATCACAGGCGGACAGGATGTGCATATTCAGAAGAAAGCACTTGTGCCCATGTGTGCAGATAATGGTGTGGTGGAAGAAGGCGTTACTCAGACAGGACAGGAAGTAACTGCTATTGTAGCAGAGAACTTTCTGATTGAGCAGGCCACTGCCAGCATTCTGTGCAAGGAAGCAGGAGCAGAGATTTTCCCCATCGATATCGGCATGGCTGTGGACACCAGGGTACCAAAACATAAGATTGCCTATGGAACCAGGAATATGGCCAAGGAACCGGCCATGACTTATGAGGAAGCTGTCCGTGCCATTGAGGTGGGAATTGCTGTTGTGGAAGATTTGGTGGAGAAAGGTTATGGATTGATTGCTACAGGAGAGATGGGAATCGGAAATACAACCACCAGCAGCGCTATTGCCTCTGTATTATTGGATCAGCCAGTGGAACATATGACAGGACGGGGTGCGGGACTTACCTCCAGTGGATTGGAGAAGAAGATTACCACTATCAAGAACGCCATTGTACTTCACCAGCCAAATCCGGAGGATGCCATTGATGTTTTGGCGAAAGTGGGCGGATTTGATATTGCAGGATTGGCAGGCGTTTTCCTGGGAGGAGCAGCGCTTCATGTTCCGGTGGTTATTGATGGATTTATTTCCGGAGTGGCAGCGCTGGTGGCTCAGAGAATCTGTCCCCAGGCAGCAGATTATATGATCGCATCTCATGTTTCCAACGAGCCGGCGGCGGAATTGATTTTGAAGGCTCTTGGCAAGGAAGCATTTATCCATGCTCATATGTGCCTGGGTGAAGGAACAGGCGCAGTGACACTGTTCCCACTGCTGGATATGGCGGCTAAGATTTATAACAGCATGAGCACATTCCAGGACATTGAGGTGGAGGAATATCAGCATTTGGAATAGGAGCAAAGTATGATTACGTTAGTGACAGGGGGGAGTGGCAGCGGTAAATCAGTCTTTGCGGAAAATCAGCTTGTAAGCTGCGGAGAGGGCAGACGGATTTACATTGCAACCATGTATCCCTTTGATGAGGAGAGCCATCGCAGGATTGCCCGGCACAGAGATATGCGTGCCGGGAAGGGATTTGAGACCATAGAGCGTTATACCAATCTGAAGGATCTAAAGGTACCAAAAGGTGCATATGTGCTTTTGGAATGTATGTCCAACCTTGTGGCAAATGAGATGTTTCAGGAAGATGGTGCAGGGGAAAATACGGTGGAAGAGGTTCTGGAAGGGGTGTTGGCTCTGGAGAATCAGGCCAGGCATCTGTTTATTGTGACCAATGAGATTTTTTCTGATGGAGTGGAGTATGATTTGGAGACAAGAAGATATCAGAATTATCTGGGAACCATCAATTGGGAGATTGGAAAGCTGGCATCCCGTGTGACGGAAGTGGTATATGGTATTCCTATTGATCAGAAAAATAGTATAGAGACAGAGAGGGAACGATTGAAATGACAGCATTGTGGAACAGCTTTAAAATTGCATTTTCTATGTACTCTAAAATTCCCATGCCATACAGCGACTGGAGTAAGGAAAACATGCGCTATGTGATGTGTTTTTTTCCGTTGATTGGAGGTGCCATCGGGCTTTTGCTGTTTGGATGGATGCAGTTGGCACAGATTCTCGGCATGGCTGCGGAGGGGAGCAATTCTTTCTATACAGCAGTGCTGGTGCTGATTCCGGTGGCGGTTACCGGGGGAATTCATCTGGATGGTTTTTTGGATACCAGTGATGCACTGAGCTCCTGGCAGCCGGTGGAGAAACGTCTGGAGATTTTGAAGGATTCCAGAGCGGGGGCTTTTGCTGTGATCATGGGGTGCAGCTATTATATACTGGCCTTCGGTGTGTTTTCTGCCCTTGGAACAGGAGTGATCTTTCGGATCGTCTGTCTGAATTTTGTACTGTCCAGAGCGTTCAGCGGATTGGCTATTGTGAAGTTTCGTATGGCGAAGAATACAGGATTGGCGGCAACCTTTTCTGATGGCGCTCAGAAGAAGACAGTCGGCGTGTGGATGATTCTCTATATCATCGCCGTAGGAATTGGAATGCTGTGGGTTCATGTGTTTTACGGTGCATTGGCTCTGGTGACGGCAGGCATGGTATTTTTGTATTATCGCCACATGTCCTATAAGAATTTCGGCGGTATCACAGGAGATCTGGCAGGCTGGTTTTTGCAGGTTTGTGAGCTGGCGGTGCCTTTTGTGCTGGTAATTGCCGGTTATGTGATTGGATGAGTTGGAGGTATGGATAACATATGGAATTGATAATCGGAGGTGCATTCCAGGGCCAGCTGGAATATGGAAAGGAAAAGCACCCGGAGATTTCCTGGGTCAGTGGTAAGACGTGCTCTCTGGAAGAATTGTATCAGGCAGAGGGAGTCTGTGATTTTCATGAATTTATTAAATCACAATTGAAGGAGAATGGAGATTGCAGCCACCTGGCAGAAGATTTGATTGCGGCCAATGATAATCTGGTGATTGTATCCAATGAAGTGGGATACGGCGTGGTGCCCATTGATGCCTTTGAACGGGCTTACCGGGAGGCAGTGGGGAGAGTTTGTACAAAGCTGGCTGCTCACAGCAGTAAGGTGACAAGAGTGATTTGCGGAATTGGGATGGTGATCAAAGATGCTTAAAGTAATTTTGCTTCGCCATTCCATTACTGAGGGGAATTTAAAGAAGCGTTACATCGGAAGCACCGATGAGCCTTTGTGTGAGGAGGGCATTGCACTGGCAAAGAGTAAGAACCACCCTGCAGGAGAGCGGCTGTATGCCAGCCCAATGAAGCGGTGTATGGAGACGGCAGAGATTTTTTATCCCGGTCAGACTATCCATGTGACAGATGCGCTTAAGGAATGTGATTTCGGAGAATTTGAGAATAAAAATTATCTGGAGCTTAGTGACAATCCCCATTATCAGCAGTGGATTGACAGTAATGCGACGCTTCCTTTTCCGGGAGGAGAAAGCCGGGAGGAATTTCAAAGGCGCAGCATCCAGGGTTTTGATGAGATTGTTCGGGAGGCACTGGGCTGGAAATTGTCTTCCGTGTCCATTGTGGCTCATGGGGGAACGGTTATGAGCATCCTGGAGTGCTATGGCTGCCCGGCAGGAGATTACTATTCCTGGCACCCGGATAATGCGGGAGGATATCTGCTGGAACTGGATGAAGAGCAGTGGAAGCAGGGGCAAAGGGAATTGTATGTTTTAGAGAGACTATAAAGTGCGTAAAAAGGGACGTCCAAAGGGGGCGTCTCTTTTTTGCTGCTAAGTACTGTCTCTTATACACAAATCCCAGCCCACCACACAACGCTGCATCGGGGATTCCGTGGTAGAGGGTTAAAAAAAAAAGAGC
>CAMQZX010000180.1 GCA_947039785.1 uncultured Lachnospiraceae bacterium
CAATAAGATACATGATGAAAAATATAAGAGAATTGTTGGAAAAATATTTAAATAAAGAACTGCACCAGATGGTGCTCAGCGGTGCCCGGAAGGGGGAAGGTCCTTCTAAGGTGAAGGTGCGTCCCATCCTTCTGGGGGATAAGCTGATGTTTCAGGCCAGTGCTGTGATTGGGGCGAAGGAGCTTCACAGAAATTATGAGAAAGAGGAAGCCATCGTCTATATAGAAGAATTGTTAAAGGAGCAATTCAAACAGATGCAGGCGTCTGGACGTTGGGCAGATGCCACCGTTTTGGTGAGCAAGAAGGGAAAAATGACCATCAAGGAGAAAAGGCATCCCGCCAGGGAATGCAAAAATACTCTGGAGCATAACCGGAAAAAGCGTTACATCCTACAGGAAGGCATTGCCATTCCTTTCTTAGTGGACCTTGGGGTTATGACTCAGGAAGGAAAAATACTAGCTTCCCGGTACGACAAATTTCGACAGATTAACCGCTTTTTGGAGTTTATTGAGGATATCCTTCCTCAACTGGACAAAGGCAGAAAGCTAACTATCCTGGATTTTGGCTGCGGCAAGTCTTATCTGACCTTTGCCATGTATTATTATCTGTGTCAGTTGAAACACTATCAAGTACAGATTGTCGGCTTAGACTTAAAGAAAGATGTGATTGAGCACTGTGAAAGTCTTGCCAGAAAATATGGCTACGAGGGACTTCACTTCTGCCAGGGAGATATCGCCTCCTATGAAGGCGTCAGCCAGGTGGATATGGTGGTAACTCTCCACGCCTGCGATACTGCCACAGACTACGCTCTGGCAAAGGCAGTAGAGTGGAACGCCCAGGTAATTTTATCCGTGCCTTGCTGCCAGCACGAACTAAACAACCAGATTTCCAATGAAATGCTGGAGTCCATATTCTCCTACGGAATCTTAAAGGAGCGAATGGCAGCACTGATCACCGACGGAATCCGGGCAGAGCTTTTGAAAGAGCAGGGCTATCAGGTCCAGATTCTGGAATTCATCGATATGGAGCACACACCCAAAAATCTCCTGATCCGCGCCGTAAAAAGTAAAGGTCCGGGAGGCGATTCCCAAAAGCTTCACAGATGTGTCCAGGAGCTTCATGTACAGCCTACTTTGGAAAAATTATTAGTAAGACAGGAGGCGGCAGGTGAAAAAAATTGCAATTAGATCCAGTATTTTGCTGGCCATTTTCATAGCCTCAGTGGCAATTACCACCTTGTTGATGAACAAGGAAAGCACCAACAACATCAGCGACATGAATCCGCCCAAGCTGCCGGAAGTACTGGTAGATATTGACGGCACACTGGCCAATCGGATGTATGGCTATCGCCAGGAAATGCAGGTGGACTTTAACAGAGACAGCCTGACTCCGGTGGATACCACCAGAAAAATTTCTCTGGCCATCAAGTCCTTTGACCAGGAAATCAACGGCCTGTCCTATGAAATCAGAACTTCTGACGGGAGCAAGGTCATAGAAAATCAGACGGTAAAGGAGCTTCGAAAATCCGATGATTACCTGAAGGCATCTATCCAGCTGTCCACCGACAACATGCTGATGAACCAGGAATATTCTCTGAGAATTCAGCTTGACCTGGAAGACGGACCTGCCTACTATTACACCAGAATCATCCAGCGCTCCCGGCTGAACACCGGAAAGTACGTGGCTTTCGTGGAAAGCTTCTACCAGAAATGTCTGGAGCAGGATGTTGCTGAACTGACCAACTATGTGGAATCAGACGATTCTATGTCCAACAACAGTTTCACCAAGGTAAATATCCACTCTTCCCTGAGTATGATCACCTGGGACAGCCTGTCCCCTGAGCTCTCCCGCAAGGGAGTTCCCATCATTAAGGATATCAATGAGACAACAGGAAGCGTATATTTGAGATATCAGATTTCCGCCAAGGATACCGATGGGAACGTGGAGCTTTATGAAGTAGAAGAATTCTACCGTATGCGTTATACCCAGTCCAGAGTCATGCTTCTGGACTTCGAGAGAACCACTCAGCAGGTGTTTGACGGAAATCTTCCCGTGGCCGATTCTCAGGGGCTGAATCTGGGTGTCGTATCCAAGAATATACAGTATGTCAGCAATCCCAGTGCAGACATTGCGGCCTTTGTCCAATGCGGGGACCTTTGGTCCTACAGTCACAGCGCCAGCAAGGCCACCAGAATCTTCAGCTTCCGCAGGGATAATGATTCCGATGAGCGGGACGACCACCCGGAGCATGACATGAAAATTCTGCGGGTTGACGAATCCGGCGACATGGACTTTGTACTCTATGGCTATATGAACCGCGGCCCTCATGAAGGTTACGTTGGAACTGCGGTTTACCATTACAGCAGTGTCCAGAACGTGGTGGAAGAAAAAGTATTTATCCCCAGCACCTTATCCTATGAATTTTTAAAACAGGATCTGGAAAAACTATCTTATGTAAATGGAAACAATCAGATTTTCCTGTTGACAGAAGGAAAACTGTATCAGGTAGATATCGGAGAACAAACTTACCATGTAATCCAGGAAAACATCAACCCGGAATGCTTCAAAACATCCAGGAACAATGCCCGGGCGGCCTGGACCAACGAGCTGGACCCCAATGGCGCCGCAAGCCTTACGGAAATTGACTTTGAGACTGCCGAAACCCGCACCCTGAAAGCCGATAAAGGAAAGCTGATTAAAATTCTGGGCTATATGAATGAAGACATGATTTACGGCTATGCCAATGAAGAAGATGTGGTAATTGACTCCAAAGGCCAGACCATCTTTGCCATGAATCAGCTTAAAATTGAAGACTTCGATGGTACAGTAAAGAAGGAATACACCAAGGACGGCATGTACATCACCCAGGTGAACGTGACAGAATCCCTCATGGAGATTCAGCTGTCCCAGAAAAAAGAGTCTTCCTATACGTATAAAAGCTCTGAGAATATCATGAACAACAAAAAGGCCGTTGAAGATACCGTAACCCAAAATTCTGTGTACACTGAGCGCCGGGGATTTGTAATCCGGCTGGATTTTGAGCAGAAGGTCAGCAACCCTGATCCGGTAATACTGTTTGCCAAGGTAAAAACCATCGCTCAGGAGAACATCCTGGATTTGAAAATTGAGCCTCTGCAGGCAGAAGTTTACTACGTATATGCCTACGGAAAGCTGGACAGTATCTGCTCCGACCCTGCCAAAGCCATTCTCCAGGCAGATTCCAAGATGGGCGTGGTGTTAAACCGCAGCCAGCAATATGTCTGGGAGCGAGGAAACAAAAAAACAAAGATTAAGTTAAACGAAGGAGATATCCCCGAGGATGTGCTGAAAGCGCCTTTAGATGCCAGAGCATTGCAGGAGTCTCTGGGCGATTTCTCCACTGTGATGAACCTTACAGGCTGTACGCTGGACAATGTACTCTATGAGGTAAGTATGCAGCGTCCGGTAATCGCAGCCACCAAGGGCGGCAAGAGCCTTGTAATCGTAGGATACGATGAATACAACACCCTGGTTTACGACCCTGTCACCGGAGAAACCAGCTACATGGGGCTTAACGACAGCACCAAAGCCTTTGAGGAAGCAGGAAATATCTTTATCAGTTATATCGAAACATTAAAAGAATAGGAGGCTATAGAAATGGATAGCAGAATAGAACGGCTGGCAGAAGTATTGGTAACTTACTCCTGCAACGTACAAAAAGGAGAAAAAGTATATATCCACTATATCGGTAAAGAAACCACTAATCTTGCCAGACAGTTGGTAAAGGAAGTGTACAAAGCTGGCGGCGTGCCCTTTGTACATTTTACTGACCCACAGGTACAGCGGGAAGTTCTGCTTCACTGTACCAAAGAGCAGATGGAGGAAATGGCAAAAATCGACGCCATGGAAATGGAAATGATGGACTGCTACATCGGCATCCGGGGCAGCGACAACGTATCAGAGCTGTCTGATGTTCCCGCAGAGCAGATGGCGTATTATGAAAAATACTACTCCACCCCAGTGCACCACGAGATTCGTGTTCCCAAGACAAAATGGGTGGTTCTGCGTTATCCCAACAAAGCCATGGCCCAGTTGTGCCAGACCAGCACGGAAGCCTTTGAAGATTTCTACTACAAGGTGTGCACTCTGGATTACTCCAAGATGAACGAAGCCATGAAATCACTGGTGGAATACATGGAACGCACCGACAAAGTCCGCATGGTGGGACCGGGAACCGATATTACATTCTCCATCAAGGGAATCAAGGCACAGCCCTGTGCGGGTAACATGAACATCCCCGACGGTGAGGTTTACACCGCTCCTGTACGTGAATCTGTCAATGGCAAAATCACTTACAACACACCTTCTCTGTACCAGGGCTTTACTTTCGAAAATGTCAGCTTCACCTTCGAAAACGGTAAAATTATGGAGGCAACAGCCAACGATACAACACGCCTGAATGAAGTGCTTGATACAGATGAAGGGGCTCGCTACATTGGAGAGTTTGCTATAGGCGTAAATCCTTATATTTTAGAGCCTATGAAGGATATCTTGTTTGATGAAAAGATTCAGGGGTCCATTCACTTCACCCCTGGAAATTGCTATGATGATGCCTATAATGGCAACAGTTCCTCCATTCACTGGGATCTAGTTTGGATTCAGCGACCGGAATACGGCGGCGGTGAGATTTACTTCGATGATGTACTGATTCGCAAGGACGGCCGCTTCGTAGTACCAGAATTAGAATGCCTGAATCCGGAAAACCTGTGGTAGGAATGGGAACCGCCGTCAATGCCCTTGGGGTGTTGGCAGGCGATTTGTCATTTGCCAGCCACCTGTAAAGGTAGAAGCTTTATCTTCTTGAAAATAAATAAAGGCAGGTGATTTCCATGGATGTGTTTTTTCACCCTGATTACTATAGAAATCACTTGCCTTTTAGTTTTTCACTCTTATATTTTCTGAGGTTTAATCAGATAAACCAAGCCCTCCGCTTCTTAGAAAAAACGTCTGCACCGATTCCCCCGGCACCGTCTCTTTTTCATTTCCTGAAACAGCAGCACATGGACCAGTTCATCCAGAAGTCCGCCTTTTCCGCGGTCTCTGTGACCATCTCTGCCTCTTCTGTCATCCCGATCTCTTCTGTCGTCTCTGCCTCTTCTATCCTCAGCTTCCAGTTCCGGCTCCATCTCCAGCCCCATCTCAGGCTCCATGCTCTCCCGCACTCTCCGGCACATCTGTTCCATCATAAATTTATCCGGATATTCATCATAGAGAAAGCTGCCCGGATAATCCATCCGGTCACACTCCTCCTCCACCTTCTCCTGAATCTTTCGTGCCGTCTTGGGATAGAAGGAACGCATAAGCTGATTTTCCCGCTCCTGCATTCTCTCCTCCTCCCAAAATCTGGGGTCCTGATAACTCATATAAAAAGGATAAAAGCTATCCCGATACACAATATCACTCCTTTATTTCAGGTAATACTACATTATATGAATTCCCTCAAAGATGGCTACTTAGGATTTTCAGGTATATCAGGTGCGTTATGAAAACAAAGTCTGCAGGGCGGCTACCACTTCTTCAAATTTCATAAAGTGAGATGCCTTTACCAGCACGGTATCCTTCTTCTGAATGTATTGGTCCAGGTTCTGAAGCAGCGTCTCGCGGTCCGGTACGTAAATGACCTCCAAAGAAGTGTGCTCTGCCTGTGCCGCCTCTGCCATTCCCTTGCAGAGCTGACCCACACAAATCAGACAGTCAATGTCCTGATGAGCTGCAAATGTACCCACCTCATCGTGCAGAGCCTGTTCATTTTCGCCCAGCTCACCCATATCGCCCAGAATAGCCACGCGGCGTCCCAGACCATCCTGCAATACCTGCAAGGAAGCCTTCATAGACATGGGATTGGCATTGTAGCAGTCATCCACGATAAGCAGATCCTCAGTCTCGATCATACGAAATCTTCCGCTGACCGGCTCCAGACTTTCAATTCCCGCCTTGATCTGAGAAATGTTAAGCCCATAAGTCATTCCCACTGCCGCGGCAGCCAACGCATTGTATACCATATGTTTTCCCGGCATAGGAATCAGCACCTCAAAGCTTTCCTCTCCCACATGAATCCGGCAGGACATTCCTTTCAGCCCACGGCTTTTTATGTCTGTCGCATACACCGGAAACTCCTCATTCATTCCGAAAAACAGAGGCTTCATTCCTCTGGTCTCCGGCACGGTGATCAGCTTGTCGTCGTCACCGTTTAAAATGATGTGTCCGCCCGCTCTGACAAATTGCAGGATTTCTGTCTTTGCCTTTAATACACCGTCTCTGTCGCCCAGGTTTTCCAGATGGCACTGTCCAATGTTTGTAATGACACAGCTATCCGGCTTTGCAATCTGTGCCAGACGGCTCATCTCTCCAAAATCACTGATTCCCATCTCCAAAACAGCAATTTCATCTTCCTCTCTCAGGCGGAAAACCGTCAACGGCAGACCCAGCTCATTATTGAAATTTCCCTGAGTCTTCAAGGTGCGGTATTTTTCCTTTAATACGGAGGCAATCACCTCCTTGGTGCTGGTCTTTCCAACACTTCCTGTAATTCCCACCACAGGAATCTCAAGCTGTTCCAGATAAAACTCAGCGATATCCTTCACCGCCTGCAGGGAAGACTCCACCAGGATATAAGGATGCCGGGCATGCTCCAAGGGACGTTCGCTAAGAGTACAGAGTGCCCCTTTACTCATCACATCAGGAATAAACTTGTGAGCATCCACCCGCTCACCCACGATGGGAACGAACAGACATCCCTCCTCCACCTTTCGGCTGTCTGTGGTAATGGAGGCAATCTCCTCCTGTAAAAGCTCCTCAGAGCCGAAATAAGTCCCCCCACAGACCTGTTCTATGTTTTCTAAAGTCAGATTTGTCATCATATCAATACCTCTATATCAGATATATTTGTGAAGAGAAACTCGGATCAATTCCTCACATAACGCGGCAAAATCCATTCCCACTGCCTGTGCCTCCTGAGGAAGAAGGCTGGTCGGTGTCATACCCGGAAGTGTGTTAGCCTCCAGACAATACATATCGCCATTTTCCTTCATCATAAAGTCCAAACGGGCATATGCCTCCAGACTTAGCGCGTGGAAGCCTTTCTCTGCGTATTTCTGCATTTTCTCTGTCAACTCAGCGGAAAGCTGCGCAGGACATGTCTCAATGGCCGCACCTGCTTTGTATTTATTTACGTAGTCATAAAATCCTTCGATGGGCTGAATCTCAATGATCGGCAGCGCCTTGCCGTCCAAAACACCAACAGAAAACTCTCTTCCCTGGATATATTCCTCGATAACAACCTCATTTTCATAGGAAAAAGCATCGTCTAACGCCTTCTCATAATCTTTTTGATTATCTACGATGGCCACTCCCACGCTGGAGCCTCCGCAGCAAGGCTTCACTACCACCGGGAAGCTCATTTTAAAGTCGGCAAGACTGTCAGAACGCTGGTCCTTCATCATGGATATTCCCTTGGGTGTGGGAATCCCGGCGCCAAAGAAGATTTCCTTCGTGATTCCTTTGTCCATCGCCATAGCACTTCCCAGGTGGCCGGCACCTGTATAAGAAATCCTCATAAGATCGAAGGTGGCCTGAATCTTACCGTTTTCTCCATTCTCTCCGTGAAGCGCCAGAAAGACAATGTCAGCCGCCTTACAAAGCTTCTCCACATTTGGTCCGAAAAAGTCTCTCTTCTGGGATTTCATCTCTTCTATTTTATCGTCAAAGCTTCTGATGTAGGCAGCAGCCTCATCCACATCGTAGGTATCTGGGAATGGCTTCCCCTCCTCCACGTTCTCCACTCCGCAATATACATCCACCAAAATAGCTCTGTGCTGCTTTGAACGAAGTGCTTTACATACCTCTGTTCCTGATACAATGGAGACCTCTCGCTCCGTACTGATGCCTCCAGCTAAAACTACAATGTCCATATCGTCTCTCCTTATCTGACGCGACTGGTATACCGCTTTCATATACTACTATTCTCAACGTCCTATTATACTATCTAATACAGAAAGTGTCAAAGCCAGCACACACATTTTGCAAGAAAACCCTCTTGCATTTTGCCACGGCAGAACTATATACTTTTCTTGATTTCGCTTTAACTCTTATATACCCCCTCCTCATCATTTCTCTATATTGCAAGGTATTTTACTATTTTTATTAGTTTTATAATCCATATCTTATA
>CAMQZX010000181.1 GCA_947039785.1 uncultured Lachnospiraceae bacterium
CCCGCCACCCCCGATGCAGCGTAGTCTCGTGGGCTCGGAGATGTATATAAGAGACAGGTACAACATAACTGTATTGCAGGAGTAAAATATGAGAAAAGATGAATTACTGGAAAAGCTGCTCCGCTCCTATCAACAGAGTTTTGATGTGGAACGTCCGTATATGGTCCAGGGGGAAAGCTATGATGCTTATGGTGCTTTTAACGTTACCAGTGCAAAATATGTTTTGTCGAAGAAGACAGAATTGTGGCGTGCTCAATGTTATGAGCATGCCTTTTTTAAAACCTTTGATACACTTTTTGAGGAGGATTTGGGAGCTTTTCACAGACAGATTGTGGAATACATAGAGCCGGAACTGGTTCGGCATGGAGAGAAATGTCCGCCTCCAAATCATATGTATACATATGTGACGGGCATCTTTATTTGTGAAAATGGAATATCGAAGCAGGTTATCCGGGAGATTCAGAAGTTCAAATTTTCCAGGAATTACCGGCTGACTATCCGGGGCTATTGCGATGCCAGACTGGTTGTGTTTGACCTGGCCAATAAAAAGATCTGCGGAAACAGGGCGGCCAGGGAATTGATCAAAGGGTATAAAAAGATGTTTTAATCTTTTTTACATACTATACCATTATACTAATATGATACAAGGTCAAAAGGTCATGCATTTCATACTTGCATGAAAAGCATGATTTTGGGAGCGAAAAGTGCAAAGAAATCCGTGTATCATATTAATAATTTATTTCAACGAGGAGGGAAAAGCTATGAATGGTATTTTAATTTTAGTCATTGGTATTGCTATTCTTGTCATTGCTTATGTTACATATGGTAAATGGCTGGCAGATCAATGGGGTGTGGATCCGTCAAGAGAGACGCCTGCCCACACAGAAGAAGACGGAGTGGACTATGTTCCTGCCAAAGCACCTGTCCTTTTGGGACATCACTTTTCATCAATTGCCGGTGCAGGACCAATCAACGGCCCCATACAGGCGGCTGTATTCGGCTGGGTTCCGGTACTGTTATGGGTACTGATCGGAGGAATTTTCTTCGGAGCAGTACACGATTATGGTGCGCTGTTTGCATCAATCCGTAACAAGGGTCAGTCAATTGGTGAAGTTATCGCCGAGACTATGGGACCCAAGGCAAAGAGACTGTTTCTGACCTTTGCTTACCTGACCCTCATTCTGGTAGTGGCAGCGTTTGCATCTATTGTTGCAAATACGTTTATGGCTACTTACGATGAGACAGGGGCGGTGGACATGGCCGCCAGTGCGGCAAATGCAAGTACAGCCATGATTTCCATTTTGTTTATTGTGGTGGCAATTGTATTTGGTATCTTTGTATACCGCCGCAATGCATCTCTGGCTGTTTCTACTGTAGTTGGTGTGGCTGCCATTATTATTTGTATGGCAATCGGTCTGAATTGGCATCCGCTGTATCTGAGCAACACCACATGGATGATTATTGTAGGCATTTATATTACAGTGGCTTCTGTTACTCCTGTATGGATTTTACTGCAGCCTCGTGATTACTTAAGTTCATTTTTGCTTTATGGTATGATGATCGTGGCAGTTGTGGGGATTCTGGGAGCAGGAATTACCGGACATGCCCATATGGATATTCCGGCATTTACCGGATTCAAAGATACTCTGGCACCTACTGGAAGCTCACTGGGATATATGTTCCCGGCATTATTTGTAACAATTGCCTGTGGTGCAATTTCCGGTTTCCACTCACTGGTGGGCTCCGGTACAACTGCCAAGCAGCTTGACCGGGAAAGTGATGCACGCCCCATCGCATACGGCGGTATGTTGATTGAGTGTGCTCTGGCTATTATTTCTCTGTGTGCAGTTGGATTTATCTGGTCCAAGTACTCAGCAGGTGAGACTGTAGTTCCAACAGCAGTATTTGCAACCGGTATTTCCCAGATGACATCCACTATTCCGTTTCTGGCTGGTGCGGAGAGTGTAATCTACTCTCTGCTGATCCTGGCTGTATCTGCATTCTGTCTGACTTCACTGGATACTGCAACACGTCTGGCGCGTTACATGTTCCAGGAGTTCTGGCTGGAACCAGGTCAGTCTTATAAGGATGCAACTGGTTTTAAGAAGATTTTGGTGAATCCTCTGGTTGCCACTATTATCACAGTAGTACTGGGAATTGCACTGGGTCTGACCGGATATTCCAATATTTGGCCATTGTTCGGCGCTGCCAATCAGCTTCTGGCCGCTCTTGGACTGCTGGCTGTTGCCACATGGCTTGGAAAAATGGGCAAAAACAATAAAATGTTTTTGCTTCCAATGGCGTTTATGCTGATTGTCACCATTACTTCTCTGTGCTTCACTTTAAAAACCAATCTTCTGGCGGTAAGCGCAGGGGGAGAAGGTGTGGTATGGTGTGTGATTCGTGTGGTAATCGCTGCATTGCTGGTGGTATTGGCTGTGATTCTGGCCGTTGACGGTGTGAAGACTCTGTCAAACCAGAATGGAAAGAAAGTTAATTCATAAATACACAGGACAAGAAAGTCTGACTCTTCTTTGAGGGCAGACTTTCTTTTTGCTTTTCGAGATGATATAATGTCCATAAGTATTTTTACAACGAGGAGATTTTTTATGGACAGTATTTTGATTTTAGGCGGTACAGTACTTGTACTGCTTGCGGCATACTTGGGGTATGGAGCATGGCTGGCAGACCGATGGGGAATCAATCCTAAACGGAAGACACCGGCGGCTGCCCGGGAAGATGGCTATGATTATGTGTCTGTCAGCGCGCCTGTTGCAGTTGGGCATCAGTTCTCTTCTATATCCAGTCTGAGGGCGGTGCAGGGAACCATACTGGCATCTGCTTTTGGATGGATTCCGGTGCTTGTGTGGCTGGTGGTCGGAGGAATCCTGCTGGGGGCTGTGCAGAACTTTGCTGCGCTTTTGGCTTCCGTTAGACATGGAGGCAGATCCATAGGATATGTGGTTGAAAAATATATGGGAAGGTTTTGCGGCAAATTGTTTTGCGGATTGGCATGGATTACCGTGGCTTTCCTTCTGGCAGTGCTTTTGGATCTTTCTGCTGGTCAATTGGCAGGATATACAGCAGGAGAGGACGGTGGGATGGTTCAGAATGTCTGTAATGGTTCTGTGGCAATGACTGTTTTTCTTCTGGTACCAGTTGGAATTTTATTTGGATATCTGAATAGAATGAGATGTCCTCTTGTACTCAGTACAATGATTGGGTTGATTCTTGCGGCTGGTGCAGTGGTGGCTGGTGTCTTATGCCCGATGTATCTTGAAGAGCAGGTTGTTGTATACCTTTTGTTGATTTACATAATCTTTGCATCGGTACTTCCTGTCTGGTTTTTGATCCAGCCGAGGGATTATTTGAGCAGTTTTCTGATTTATGGACTGATGATTGTGGCAGGAGCAGGAATCTGCGTAGCACATCCCCAAATGACGATTCCCACTTTTGCAGGCTGGACAGTAAAAGGAAATGATCTCTTTCCTTATCTGCTTTTCCTATTGCCCACTGGAGCCTTATCCGGATATCATGCATTGGTAAATGGAGGTATTTCCTCCAGACAGTTGAACAATGAACGAAATGCGAAGGCAGTGGGGTATGGTCCAGTGCTGCTTCAGTGTTTGCTGGGTGTCATTGTTCTGGTGTCGGTGGGGAGTATTCAGACTGATGGCGGATGGTCCAGGTTTGATACGCCGCTGGATGCTTTAGTGGCGGCAATTCTGGGATTTTGTTACGCATTGGGGGTGGGAGAACAGTGGAAGCTTCCGGTACAGATTGTAATTTGGCTGGCGCTTGCCGTTATGGTGTTTTCTTCACTGGATACCTGTGCACGGTTGGGAAGTATTGTATTCCAGGAGCTGTGTGAGGGCAAAGACGGGAAGAAAAATATCCTGCAAAACCGGGGTGTTGCAGCTTTGATTACGGTGGCTGCTGCCTGGGGAATCTCCTATGTGGGCTATGACTGGGCTCTGCCTGTGTTAGGTACATATTTGATGCTGTTGTCTATTCCTGTGTGTCTGGGATGCATGGTCTGGCTGAAACAGATTGGACATAAGCATAAATGCCTGCTCCTGCCTTTGACAGCAGCAGTGGCGGTTTTGGTAACTTCTCTGGCTTATCTTCTCTATGAGAATGTGGGCATTGTGTTGGAGAAAGGAGCCGGGGAGCAGGCTCTGTCGGAGCTGGGAGTGAGTTTTCTGGCTGCTATTGCCGGAATTTCTGCAATTATATTTTTATTGAACGGAGTGAAGTCTTACATGAAAAAGAAAAAGATTATTTTTGCCACAGGCAATGAGGGAAAAATGAAAGAGATTCGGGAGATCCTTGGGGATCTGGATGCGGAGATTTTATCTTTGAAGGATGCCGGAATTGAGGCAGATGTGGATGAAAACGGAGAGACCTTTGAGGAAAATGCCATTATTAAGGCAAAAGCCATCAGTGAACTGTCTGGCTGCCTTGTGCTGGCAGACGATTCCGGATTGGAGATTGACTATCTGAACAAAGAACCAGGTGTGTATTCTGCCCGTTACATGGGAGAGGACACCTCTTATACCATCAAAAACAATAATTTGATTGAACGGCTGGAAGGTGTTCCGGAAGAAGAGAGGACAGCCCGCTTTGTATGCGTCATAGCAGCAGCTTTCCCGGATGGAAGGATTTTAACCACCAGAGGAACCATGGAAGGCTTTATCGGCTATGAGGAGCGGGGTGATAATGGCTTTGGCTACGATCCTATATTCTTTTTGAAGGAATTTAACTGTACTTCTGGAGAACTTTCTATGGAAGAGAAGAATAAAATAAGTCACAGGGGGAAGGCACTTCGTGCCATGAGGGAAAAGTTAGTATGAGAGTGTTGGTGATTAGTGATACCCACGGTAGAAGCAGAAATCTGGATCAGATTCTGGAGATGGAAGAACCTTTTGACGCATTGATTCATTGTGGAGATGTGGAAGGAGAGGAGGATTATATAGAAGTTGTGGCAGAATGTCCTGCTTATATTGTGGCAGGTAACAATGACTTTTTCTCACAGCTTCCCAGAGAGATTGAGGAGGATCTGGGGGGACACAGAATTTTCGTCTCCCATGGCCATTATTATGGTGTTTCCATAGATCTTGGGAGAATTCGGGAGGAAGGCATTGCCCGGGGTGCGGATATTATTGCTTTCGGCCATACACACAAACCTGTGGTGAAGCAGAAGGACGGGGTTACTCTGATTAATCCCGGAAGTCTGTCTTATCCCCGCCAGTCAGGAAGAAGACCTACTTATATGATCATGGATCTTGAGGAAAATGGAGAGGTTTCCTGCACCATCCATGAGCTGTAATGAAGATGGGAAAAATCTGATAAATTGTTGAAATTAACATGAATGTTTCAAAAATAATTTTTTTGAAAAAATTTGAAAAAAGATGTTGACATCTGGGACTTACTATAATATAATAGTTCTTGCGTTGAGCGAGATAAACAAACAAAAGCACAACGCAAGAACAACTTCATACAGTATAGCGGGGTGTGGCTCAGCTTGGCTAGAGCGCCTGGTTTGGGACCAGGAGGCCGCAGGTTCGAATCCTGTCACCCCGATGTTGTTACATAAGACATCGTATATGTGGCAGCTTAGATGCGGGTGTAGTTCAATGGTAGAACACTAGCCTTCCAAGCTAGATACGTGGGTTCGATTCCCATCACCCGCTTGCTCGACGAAATGTCCGAGTAAGTGTACTTGTAGCTCAGCTGGATAGAGCAACGGCCTTCTAAGCCGTGGGTCGGGGGTTCGAATCCCTCCAAGTACGTTATGGTGGGTATAGCGCAGTTGGTTAGCGCGCCAGATTGTGGCTCTGGAGGCCAAGGGTTCGAATCCCTTTATCCACCTTTTTCTCCAGTATAAAGGGCTATCGCCAAGCGGTAAGGCACAGCACTTTGACTGCTGCATTCGCTGGTTCGAATCCAGCTAGCCCTGTCTTTTAAAAGTTGTAAGTATTGAGCGTTTAGGCGCTCATTAATATTATATGGAGCATTAGCTCAGTTGGTAGAGCACTTGACTTTTAATCAAGTTGTCCGGGGTTCGAATCCCCGATGCTTCACTGAATAAAGTACCATTTCTAAGAAATTAGAAGTGGTATTTTTTTCTGTAAAGCCAGTATCTGCTTCGATGCGTCAAAGTGTGTGTTTGCGCGTTATACTTACTGTATGTTATGATATCACTACCAAAAAGGCATTGTGAATGCCAGTTGATACGTGAATACAAATTTCAGGAGGAAAAAGTCATGGAGTATAACATTTTAGCAATCAATCCAGGCTCCACATCTACCAAAATCGCAGTTTACGAGGGAAAAGAAGAGAAGTTGGCTGTGAGCATCGACCATCCGGCACAGGATTTGGATGTGTTTGAAGGAATCAACGAACAATTTCCCTTTCGCAAGGAAACAATCTTAAATGCCCTGAAAGAGAAAAATTATTCTCTGGAAAATCTCTCCGCGGTGGTGGGGCGCGGCGGACAGCTTCCTCCGGTAAAATCCGGCGGGTATCAGGTAAATCAGGATATGAAAAGAAGAATCATCGAAGGCCCCATTGTGTCCCACGCATCTAATCTGGGAGCATTGCTGGCAGATGCCATTGCAAAGCCGCTGGGAATTCCGGCTTATATCTATGATGCTGTTTCATCTGACGAATTAAAGCCATTGGCCCGGGTAATCGGCATTCCTGAGATTAAAAGACAGAGCTTTTGCCATGTGTTGAACAGCAAAGCCATGTGCAGAAAGGTTGCAGAGGCAGAGGGAACACGATACGAGGATAAAAACTATATCGTGGCACACTTAGGCGGCGGAATTTCCATTAGTGCCCATGAGAAGGGAAGAATTGTGGATGTGATCACCGATGACGGCGGTCCATTTTCTCCGGAAAGATCTGGAAGTATTCCGCTGATTTATATTGTGGATATGTGCTACAGCGGTCTTTACAACAAGCGTGAGATTTCAAAGAAATTGCGAGGAATGGGAGGTATGAAAGCCCTTCTGGGAACCAGCGATTGCCGTGAGATTGAGAGAAGGATTGCAGAGGGCGATGAGTATGCAGAATTAGTCTATGAAGCACAGGCTTATCAGATTGCAAAGGGAATTGGAGAACTGGCTCCAACCTTTGAGACAAGACCGGATGCTATTATCCTTACAGGCGGAATTGCCTATTCTAAGATGCTTACTTCCATGATTCAGAAGAGAGTGGAGTTTATGGCTCCTGTAGTGGTCATGCCAGGAGAAAATGAACTGGAGTCTCTTGCGCTTGGCGCGCTGCGTATTTTAAAGGGAGAAGAAGAGGCCCATATCTATAAAGAACCGGAGAAGCCCAAGATTAAATATTAACAGATATGAGAAGACAAAACCGCTGGTAACGTGTGAAACTCAAAAGTACACGCTGTACAGCGGTTTTTGTTGTATTTGGTTTTATGTACTTATTTTGGTGCCCCTTTTTTTTCGTGGACATACTTTAAAGCAATTTCCAGAGAATGGTCCAGATGTTCCTTCATTTTACCCTCTGCTCTGGAAACATCACGTTCCTGAAGCAGATGAAAAATCTCTTCGTGTTCCTGTTGAATCTGATGCTGGTACGTAGAATCCTGCTCATAGCTGGCAGACATAATGGTAAGCTGTCCCCGCATTTTGGCTGCAGAGCTTTGGAGCCTCTTGTTGTTGCAATAGTCATAAGCTACCAGATGGAAGCTATCAGAGCATAAAATCCACTCTTTTTCATTTCCATCCTGGAGATATTTTTGGGAGTTGTGGATATTGTCAGTCAAATCCTGCAGCATCGGTTCGTAATTTCCGCTTTCCCAGGCATAAGCAATGGCGATACTGTCTAAAGTTCCCATAAATTGATAAATTTCTCTTAAATCTTTTTCGGTAAGCTCTACCACACGAATTCCCACATTGGAATAATAGGTCACCAGATTGTCTTCCGTCAGACGGGTCAATGCCTCCCGGATGGGAGTGGAGCTGACCTGAAAACGTGCCTGAAGAAATTTCAATGTCAATTTTTCACCAGGTTTGATGGTTCCCTGTATGATATCTTGCTTTAAGATCTCATATATTTGAATGGATAGAGTACTTTTAATTAAATTCCCCATAGAATCCGTCCTTTTACTATTTTTATATGTATATATGCTGTCTCTTATACACATCTGACGCTGCCGACGAAGCTAGAAG
>CAMQZX010000182.1 GCA_947039785.1 uncultured Lachnospiraceae bacterium
ACTTATTAACCAAGTAGTCTTGCTTGACTACATCATTATTATACTAGGAGGTATTGAAATGAAAAAAACAAAATCTTTGAGACGCTCCTATATGATCAACAAGGCCCTGACATATTTTTTCCTGATCTTGGGTGCAGTTATTATGATATTCCCTTTTGTGTGGATGATCCTTACCAGCTCCAAGACGGTTCCTGAGAGCATGATGATTCCACCGACCATTTTACCCAAGCAGCTCATGCTGGACAACTTTAAAGAAGCAATTGCAAGTCTGCCTTTTGCCAATCTGTACTTGAACACTATTTTGATGGTCTTCTTCCGTGTGGTTTGTGCTGTCCTATTCAGTTCTATGGCAGGCTATGCATTTGCCAAACTGAAATTCAGAGGTAAGAAGGTGCTTTTCGGCATCGTGCTGATCCAGATGTCTCTGCCCAGTCAGATTTTTATTATCCCGCAGTATCAGATGATCGCAAAAATGGGCATGGCCAATACAGTTTTTGCCCTGGTATTCCCAGGTCTGGTCAGTGCTTTCGGCGTGTTCTTCCTGCGCCAGGCCTATATGAGTATTCCGGACGAAGTGGGGGAGGCCGCCTATTTGGACGGCTGCAATCAGTGGCAGACCTTCTATAAGATTATGTTCCCGCTGACGGGCACTTCCGTAGCAGCCCTGACTATCTTTACCGCAGTCTTTGCATACGGAGATTTGATGTGGCCGCTGGTAGTTAATTCTGACCTGAAGATGATGACGTTGTCCTCTGGTCTTTCCACTTTACGTGGACAGTTCACTACCAACTTCCCTGTGCTGATGGCTGGTTCCTTACTGGCTATGCTGCCGATGGTAGTACTATACTTGATCTTCCAGCGTCAATTTGTAGAAGGTATCGCCGGCACTGGCGGAAAATAAACATTAGTTTTATGACTTTTTATAGAAAATGATTTACAAGGGGGTATCTCTATGATTGTACTTGATCAAGACAACAGAATTTTTACACTGCACACTCGAAATACCACATATCAAATGAAGGCTGACCAATACAATGTACTCCTGCACACCTATTATGGATCCAGAATCGACAACTGCGATCTGTCTGGGCTGATCCAATGTGACGGCCGTAGCTTTTCTCCCAATCCCAACGAGGCGGGAAGTAACCGGAACTATTCACTGGATGTTATTCCACAGGAATATTCCACCTGCGGGGTAGGAGATTTCCGATTGCCATCTATTGAACTGGAGCTGCCAAGTGGCAGTCACACAGCAGATCTGCGTTATGAGGGCTTCCGTTTGGAAGAGGGCAAATACATATTGGAAGGCCTGCCTGGTTTTTATAGTGTTGAAGACGAGGCGGAAACTTTGGTGATTTCCCTGAAGGATTCCGCTGCCCAAGTAACATTGGAACTGTATTATGGTGTATTTGAGAATTTCGACCTGATCACTCGTGCCGTCCGGGTAATCAACCAGGGGACGGAGACAGTGCGCTTATGCCGGTGTGCCTCCCTTTGTCTGGATTTTCTTCGGTCTGATCTGGATATGATCACCTTTAACTGTCACCATTTGATGGAGCGGTGTCTGGATAGGGGACCGTTGCGGTCCGGGATACAGAGTGTGGGCAGTGTACGGGGAACATCCAGTCATCAGCATAATCCCTTTGTGATTCTCTGTGACCGTAATGCCGATGAAGATACTGGTATATGTTACGGCGCTATGCTCTTGTACAGTGGTAATTTTGAGGCAGCTGTGGAGTGTAGTCAATATGAGGAAAGTCGCCTGGTCATGGGGATACACCCTTATCATTTTTGCTGGACATTGGCTCCAGGTGAGACGTTCACCGCTCCGGAGGCGGCGATGGTCTGTTCTCCCAACGGATTTGGAGAAATGAGCCGTCAATTTCACAGGGCGATCAGAAAACATCTTCTTCGTGATCCGTACAAGAATGAACGTAAACCAATTCTGGTAAATAATTGGGAAGCTACCTACTTTGATTTCACTGCTGACAGACTGGTTGAGATTGCCAGGGAGGCCGCCGCTCTTGGAATTGAATTGTTTGTCATGGACGACGGCTGGTTCGGATCTCGAAATGATGACAACAGCGGCCTTGGTGACTGGAAGGTAAATCTGGAAAAGCTGCCTGGTGGGCTGGAAGCTTTGGTTCCCCGCATCAAGGGTTTGGGGATGAAATTCGGTATTTGGGTGGAGCCGGAGATGGTGAATGAGGACAGTGATCTCTATCGTATGCACCCGGACTGGGTGCTGCGTGTTCCGGGGCGTTTTCCTTCTCGGGGCAGAGGCCAGCTGGTGTTGGATTTTTCCCGTAAGGATGTCCGGGATCATATCTATGATCAGATAAAGGCGATACTCTGCAGCGCGGATATTTCTTACATCAAGTGGGATATGAACCGCAGTCTCACTGATGTCTGGTCTGCTGGCTTGCCTGCTTGGCGCCAGGGAGAGGTCTATCATCGGTATGTTCTGGGCGTCTACGACCTATTGGAGCGTCTGCATCGTGATCATCCTCAGATACTTATCGAAGGATGCTGTGGTGGAGGAGGGCGATTTGACGGGGGTATGCTATATTACACCCCCCAAATCTGGTGCAGCGACGATACCGATGCAATTGACCGTTTGCGCATCCAGTATGGTACATCGTTTTGTTATCCGGTTTGTACCATGGGGGCTCATGTCTCGGCTGTTCCCAACGAACAGAATGGGCGGATTACCCCTTTGGAGACACGGGGGATTACTGCCATGAGCGGAGCCTTCGGTTACGAGATGGATTTAGGCAAATGCACCGAAGATGAGAAAAGGAAGATTCGGTGTCAAGTGGAAAGGTATAAGGCTCACTATGGCCTGATCCATTATGGAGATTATTACCGTCTTAGCAGTCCCTTCCAAGACAACTCTTACACGGCTTGGGAGCAGGTGTCTCATGACCAGAGTGAGGTCTTGGTCAATGTGGTGCTGGGCTGTACCCATGCTACGTCGCCTTTTTGCACTTTACGGCTGAAAGGACTGAACCCTTCGTTCCAATACCAGATTGATGGAACCGGGACTCTCTACAGCGGCAAGGTACTGATGAAGGCGGGCTATTCTTTCCCGCAGATGCAGGGAGATTACCCTGCTTTTCAGATTTATCTGAAAGCAATCGAATAATGTAAAAATGGACTGATCCACGACGATCAGTCCATTTTTGAATGATTCTGTTTTCTCCATTCCTGAGGCGGCAGGCCATAGAGTTTCTTGAAAGCCTGGGAAAAATGGAATTGATTGGGGTATCCGCACTGAGCGGCTACCGTCTTAATAGGCAGATCAGTGAGACGCATTAACTCGGCCGCATTTGTCAGGCGTTGACGGATTAAAAATTCTTGGGGCGTACAGCCCATTACCTTTTTAAATCTGCGGCTGAAATAGTTGCGGTTCAGTTTACAAAAGCCAGCTACCTCATCAATTGTCAGTTCACGATGACAGTTCTGCTGGATATAGACTACAGCTTCATTGATATAGAGATCTTGCTGCTTTTTTTCCTCAATATTTTGCCGACTGTGGGAAAACTCAATGAGCTCGTCCAGGAACAGATATAAATGTCCTACCAGATGAATGGGGGATCTTGTAGAGTTCTCAGAAAAGTAAAGCATTCGATCCTGCAACAATTTTCCTTCTTCTTCACTCCGAGGCCGGTAAATGGGCTGGTCTTGCTCCAAGCCTGCCTGAAGCAGAAATTCCTCCGCACGCATTCCGTCAAACTCTACCCAGACATATTTCCACGGATCTTTCTCATCCGCAGTATACAAGTTGATCTGTCCGGGACAAATCAGGAATCCTTGGTTGGCTTCCAGCTGGTATTCATGTATCTCACCTTTGGTAGAGTGAGAGTATAACATGCCCTTTCCGCTGATGATGTAGTGGAACAAATAGTGATTGCGGACAAAGGGACCGAATGAATGGAGAGGTTCACATTCTTCCCAGCCATATTGATAAGGTTGGATATCCCCAAAATGTTCATGGGGGAAAAGCGAAATGTGATGTGTTTCCATAATACTCAGCTCCTTCTAAACATCAAAATATCATTTCTAGTGTTCTAACAAGTTGTCAACTAGATAGTACATCAGTTATGGATAGTATAGTAAATGGGCAGTTCTGTTTTGAAAAGTTGCAATAATTCTTACTTTTTGGGAAAGTTAGTATCTATGATTATGTGATTAAAAAAATAATTATATAAAGTATACACATTTCAGACTGCAATGTCAATGTGTACATTTCCTTGAGTTTCCGCAGTTTTATCCACAGGTTACTGTTCACTGTCAATGTCAGTGAAGATGACTTTGAAGTGAAAATGCTTATTGACTGGGAGGCAAGATAAATCGTGACCTGCATGTTGCTCAGGATAAGTTTTGGTGGAGGAGAGCTACAACAGCATAGAGATGTTGCAGCTGATGCAGAAGCATCCAATCTTTAACATCAAAGATGCCACAAAAGGTCAGGACTGCAGTTATGCAAGAGTTGCCAGAATAGAAAATTTGCTCAGATCATTGAGCAGATTCATTATTATACGAAGGTCACCGTTGGAGGGATTGAGTATGAGCTTTACCAATAAACTTCGAGAGATATAATTTATCAAATTTTGAAATACAAAATATAAAACTATATATTCATTCCTAAACGCTCAGATTTCTCAATATAAGGGAGTCTGAGCATTCTTTGTGTATTCCATTCTGGAATGACTGTTAAGCTGAATTAGAATTGTTAAAAATTACTGAAAATAGTAGAATTATAAATGAAAAAGACGTAATATTATACAAGAATCCCCGGTTGTTTGGAGTGAATTTTGAACTCAAATAATCTATCTGATGAAAAGGAGGAGAAGGATATGGGCAATTCAGAATTTCTTCATGTTGGGCTTACAGTATCGGATATGAAGAAAACTATCGATTTTTATACAAAATATTTTGGCTTTCAACTGGAAATGGAAGGATTATTTGATAAGGATTTTATCGGTTCCCATTCTTCACTGTACAAATTAAAAGAAGGCGCTTATTCAGATTTTTGTTTCCTGAAAGCACCAAATGGAATCGTTTTAGAAGTTTTTCAGTTCCATCCGATTAAAGATGCAGAAGGGGAGAATGGAATCTGGAATCGACCGGGGTATACACATATTTGTTTGAAGGTGGATGATATTTTTAAAGTTTACGAAGAGATGAGGAAAGATGGGGTTGAATTTTTCTTTGCTCCGGATATGAGAGCTACCCCAGAAGAACATTGGGTATTCTTAAAAGATCCGGACGGAAATTTAATTGAACTACAAGATTAGAAAAGGAGTGTCGAGATGAAACCATTACAGATTCACGAATTAAACAGTATATACGATATGCTTTCTTTGAAAGGAAAGGTAGCCTTTGTCACAGGTGGTGCCGGAGGTATTGGAAGAAGTTGTGCAGCAGGATTGGCTGAGGCAGGCGCTGACGTGGTGTTGATGGATATTCCCGTAAAAGAAGATGTATTGAGAGCTAATTGTGAAGCTATTGAAAAACGATATGGAAGCAAGACCATGTACGTTATGGGAGATGTATCAAAAGAAGAAGATGTTATCCGCATGATTGATGAAACTGTACAGCAGATGGGACGTCTCGATATTGTATTTGCCAATGCCGGTGTAGGTGGCAGAGATGACAACCCGGGACAGATTGAAGCGGCAGAGTGGAGAAAAGTAATCGACATTGATTTGACAGGCGTATTTTTGGTGGATCGTACCGCAGCCAATGTGATGAAAAAACTTGGAAATGGTGGTTCGATTATTAATACCGCATCCATGTCAGGACACATTATCAATAAAGGCAGCCGGGCAGATATGAGCAAACATATGGCAGCCTATGCGGCAGCAAAAGCAGGTGTCATTCAGTTTACAAAATCAATGGGAGTCAGCTATGTGGAGGATAATATCCGCTGCAACAGCATTAGCCCGGGAATGATCCTTTCCGGTTTGCACGATAACATGGATATGGAAGCTTTGGAGGCCTTTGTGGCAGATTCCGTTCCCATGAATCGCTTTGCTTCGTTAAATGAGATTATGGGAATCGTGGTATTTTTGGCATCAGATTTATCTTCCTATGCAACAGGCAGCGATTTTGTAATAGACGGCGGTGTGACTATCTGGTAGAAAGGCGTGAGAATATGAAAGCAGTAATGTTAGTGAAGGGATATAATCCTGAGACAAAGGAACTGGGAGAGGTTGCCTGTTGTGAAGTGGAAAAACCTCAACTGGTAAATGAAGATGACGTATTGATTAAGGTTGCTTATGCATCCATTTGCGGTTCTGATCCTCATCTTCTGGAAGGAATGTTTGACTTGCCAATTCCTTCTCCCTGCGGACATGAATTATCCGGAACAGTGGAAGCACTGGGACCGAAGGCGACTCGAAAAGGTCTGAAGGTTGGAGATAAGGTAACTGGTAACTTTTACCGTACCTGCGGCGGCTGTGAGTACTGTCTTAATGGAAAATCCCAGTTTTGTGAAAATGCATTTGGATGGGGCGCTGCTCAGGCAGAGTATATTGTCTGGAGAGAAGATCAGGTTTATAAATTGCCGGAAGGCGTTGGACTTCTGGAAGCTTCCTTGACAGAGCCTTTTAATATTGCAGTGAGAGCCGTGGAGCTGGCAAGACTTCGTACCGGAGATCATGTGGCTGTTTCCGGCGGCGGAGGAATTGGACTAATGGTGACTCAGCTTTTGAAAAAATGTGGTGCTGGACGTGTTACCGTATTGGAGCCGGTAGAGTCAAAGAGGAAACGGGCACTGGAAATGGGTGCTGATTATGTATTAAATCCGATGGATGCAGATGTGGCCCAAAAGATTCAGGAATTGACTGGAAATAAAGGTTTTGATGCACTGATTGAATCTTCAGGTAATGGAGGAGCAGCCAGAAATGCACTTGACTTTGTAGGAAGAGGGGGACATGTTGTATTAATGTCCATGTATAAAAAGGATTTTGAGCTTCAAATGAATCTGCTGGAGTACTGCTACCGTAAGGAACTGATGATTCAGGGCATGTACCTGGCACAGGAGTCTTTCCAGAGAGCAGTGAATATGCTTCCCCAGATGAATTTTGAGCCTGTAATAGAAAAAATATATGCTCTGGATGATTGCAAACAGGCATATGAAGATCAGAAATCTGGTAAATATGCCAAGTTGATATTTGACTGCAGCCTGTAAGACTGGATTTCATTAGCGGAGGGATGAGTATGATAAAGAGTATGGAACATGCATTTTCATTGGCTGGTAAAGTCGTATTGATTACAGGCGGCAACAGAGGAATCGGAAAAGGCATTGCGTTGGCGATGGCACAGAGCGGAGCTGATGTGGCTATTATGTGCAGAAATGAAAATTCCGCCAAGGAGACCCTTCAGGAGTTAGAAGCTTACGGCGGTAAATACCGATTTTATTCTGGAGATGTAACCAGTCAGCAGGATGCAAAAGCTGTTGTGGATCAGGTGGTAGAGGAATATGGAAGATTAGACATTCTGGTAAACAGTGCAGGAATTGCAAATCCATATGATCCCATGAGTGAAGACGAGGATTTGAGCGGATGGTATAAGGTTTTGGATGTTGACTTAAATGGTACGTTCTTAATGTGTCATTATGCTGGACTGAAAATGAAAGAACAAAATTATGGAAGAATCATCAATATCACATCCAATTCTTCCAGAATCGTAAATATACCACAGAAAAGCTGTTCTTACAATGCTGCAAAAGCCGGCGGGGACCGATTGACAAAATGTTTGGCTTACGAGTGGGCCGGATATGGAATTCGTGTAAATGCCATTGCACCAGGATATACAGAATCTGAACTGGTGACTGGAGTAAAGGATGAAGGAGAAACCATGGGTTGGGTGGATTACTGGAAGAAGCAGACACCTACAGGAAGATTCAATCAGCCCATTGAGATAGGAGCTGTGGCTGTATTTTTGGCCAGTGAAGCCGCTGAACAGATTACCGGTGCTGTAATCACGATAGATGGTGGCTATATGCTTGCCAGATAGGAGGTAGATATGGGCGAAGAACACTATCAGGTAGATATGCGAAACATAAAAAAGTACTTTGGCGGAGTCAAAGCTCTTGACGGTGTATCTCTTCAGGTAAAGAAGGGAGAGATTCACGCACTGATGGGGGAAAACGGAGCGGG
>CAMQZX010000183.1 GCA_947039785.1 uncultured Lachnospiraceae bacterium
GATGCAGCGTAGTCTCGTGGGCTCGGAGATGTGTATAAGAGACAGGTATAATATCCTGGGCATCCTGAAGACCGATGCGGGTAGTTACCACCACTACAGAGTCTCCAGGTAAGATCATATCCTGTCCGCCGGGAATGATCACTTTGTTTTTGCGGGTAATACAGCCTATGAGCAGGTCCGACTTCAGATTTAACTGCTCCAGAGGAATTCCGGTTAACCGGGGATTTTCATGAATATTAAACTCCAGCGCCTCAACCCGATCATCGTACAGGCGGTACAGGGTTTTGACGTTGCTTCCGATGGAATTTTTGGTAGCTCGCACATATTGAAGAATCCGCTGCGCAGTCAGATGCTTGGGGTAAACAACGGTGTCCAGATCCAGATTGTGGATCACTTCATTAAGCTGGAGGCGGTTTATTTTGGTAACTACCTTACTTTTTACTCTTTTTTTGGCAAAAAGAGAAAGCAGAATATTTTCTTCATCAAAATTGGTCAGAGCCACAAAGGAATCTGTCTGATCAATACGTTCTTCGGAAAGCAGGCTCTCATCACTGCCGTCACCGTGAATGATGGTGACATTTGGAAGGAGTTCACTTAATTCCTGACAACGGTTGACATCCTTTTCGATGATCTTTACGGAAATTCCCAGCCTGGTCAGCATGTTGGCAAGATAAATAGCGATTTTTCCGCCGCCAATTAACATAGTGCTTTTTACATGGTTGGTTCTCACCCGAATCCTTTTGAAGAAATCAATGGCACTCTTTCTGGAGGTGATGATAGAGATAATATCTCCCGAATGCAAAATAAAATCACCTGCCGGAATATGCACTTTGTTGTTGCTTTCTACGGCACAAATCAGAATGTCGCAGTGAATACGCGAAGAAATGTCCTTTAAGGCCATGTTATTGAGGACAGAATCCTGTGGAATCCGGAAACGAAGCATTTCTGCTCTGCCCTTGGAAAAAATGTCAATACCGATGGCATTTGGGAAACACAGCAGGTGAGAAATCTCAGATGCTGCAGTAAATTCCGGATTGATAATCATAGAAAGCCCAAGTTCCTGCTGGAGAAAATGTCGTTCCTGACTGTATGCAGGGTTTCGAACTCTGGCGATTGTCTGGCATTTGCCCGTCTTTCTGGCAATGACGCAGCACAAAAGGTTTAGTTCATCGGATTCGGTTACGGCAATCAATAAGTCGGCGTTTTCAATTCCGGCCTCTGCCAGTATGTTATAGCTGGAGCCATTTCCCACGACTCCCATGACATCATATATAGATGTAAGTTTATGGACGATCTCTCCATTCGTATCAATAACACAGATACTGTTATCTTCTTTACTGAGCTGATCTGTCAGCACAGTGCCGACTTTTCCACAGCCAACAATGATAATGTTCATGTTATCCTCCTAAGATGTTAAGAAAACGCTAAGAATAAAGCCATTATAGCATATTTCTCATAAATGTATATAAATTTCGCATAAAAAACAGGGAAAGAAAAAAGTTTCCTGTCGTAAAATGGACGAACAAACAGTCCCTCACTCTAAGTGGTAGGTAAGAGGAATTCAACCGCAGAGTGTACAAGGTTATCATGGCTTCCCGAATTTGGTTATGTCGCATCAGGTATATCCCAGGCTTGTTTTAACATATAGTAGAGATAAAGCGAAAAAAGATGTGAATCATGAAGAAATATATATCTTTTTTTCTCTATTTATATGGAATGATATTTTTTCTGCCGTTTTTGCTTACATTGTTGTTGTCCGGCGCAGATGTTTTGAGCAAAAATTTGCCCCGGGAGGAACGTTTTTATCCTCTGGTGCTCTCTACGGAGATTTCTGCCGATGTTTCTCAGGAAGTCATAAAGGCTCAGGCAGTGCTGGTCAGAACCAACTGTGAGGCGGCCAGGGAGCAAGATATGCTGCCAAAAGAGTATTATGGCAGTCTGTTGGAACATTACGGAGTTTATCCGGGAGAAAAAGACCAACCATGGGACATACTAAAACATTATCTTATCTATAAAGAAGGGATGGACTCCACCAGTGAAGTTCTGACTTATGAGCAGAAGCCCTGTTGGGCTCCTTATCATCTGGTCAGCAGCGGGACTACAAGGGACGGAAAAGAAGTGCTGCGGGATGATGCTTACAGATATCTGGTATCTGTGGACAGCACTCAGGACAGACAGTCTCCTTCTTATACTCAAAGCTGCTATTTCCCTCAGGATTTTCAACAGAATATTTCTATTATTTCCAGAGATGGTGCTGGCTATGTAATGGAGGTTCAGGTGGGAGAGGAAAGAATGTCAGGAGAGGAGCTGCGTCGGCAGATGGAGCTACCTTCCAGTGCATTTTCTCTTCAGACGGTGGAAGGATCTCTTCGTATGTTCTGCAAAGGAAAAGGTCATGGACTTGGGTTAAGTCAATACGGAGCTCAGATGATGGCAAAAGAAGGAAAGTCGTACATAGAAATTCTGAATTATTATTTTCCTCAAATGGAGATAAAAATTTTAAAATGAAAATCTGAATAGACTCGCATATTCTGGCAACCCTATCATTACAGGAAATTGATGAAAAACAGAGGTGAAAGAATATGACGAAGAAAGAAAGAACCATACGGATTATTGTCAACAGTGTCCTGCTGGCCGTTATTGTGGCCCTGGGGGTTACGGTGTATCAGGCGGGCACCGCAGGGAAGGAGAAAAAGGAACTTACCCAGCAGCAGGAACAGGCGAAACAGGAAGAAAGTACTGACCAGGAAGAAGAGCCTATGATAGATGTGGGAACTTCCAAGGTAGAGGCCGAGATAAGTCAGGAAGAAGAAACTGCCCAGGCAGATGAAGCTACTGATGAGGAAATTGCTCAGGCAGAGGAAACTGAAACAAAAGAGACGGAGGCAGTTGATGCTCAGACAGAAGAGACACAGATTGTGGAGATGTCAGAGGAACCGGCGGCAGCAGGTATCCCAGTGGTAAACTTCACCGAAGATACCTTGATGATTTGGCCTTTGGCGGGAGATATTCTGCTTGATTACAGCATGGATCAGACTATTTATCATCCCACGTTAAATGTATATAAGTATAATCCTGGTATCGTAATATCTTCTGCGGTGGACGCCCCCGTATTGGCTGCCGCCAATGGAACAGTAGCCTCTGTGGCTGAGAATGCGGAAACGGGCACGACAGTGACTCTGGATATGGGAAATGGATATCAGGCTATATACGGGCAATTGCAGAACGTGCAGGTTCAGGAGGGGCAGACCGTTGGAGAGTCTACGATCATTGGATATGTGGCACCGCCTACCAAGTATTACAGCGTGGAGGGCAGCAACCTTTACTTTGCTATGACAAAAGACGGAGAACCTCTGGATCCCATTTCTTATCTGCCGTAAGGATTTTGACAATCTGCATTCACAGATTTTATGATGTGGCGTATAATAAAGTAAACGACAGACCCGAAAAGATGCAATCGAATCATATTCACTTGCGTTTTAAAGCTATGCCGTATGTAAAATACCAGGTTTGTCGATTGCTTTATATAAATAAAAGGCTGTGCCGGAGAATACCGGAACGGCCTCTACATATAAGTAGTATATAGTTGCAGGGGAAGAGAATGAAATATAATTATACATATATGGTAAAATGTAGAGACGGCAGTCTGTACACAGGCTGGACAAATAATCTGGACAAGCGTGTGGCTGCTCATAATACTGGCAGAGGAGCTAAATATACGAAGAGCCGAAGACCGGTGGAGCTTGTTTATTACGAGGCTTTTTGGACAAAAGAAGAGGCAATGAGCCGGGAGTATGCCATTAAGCAATTGTCTGCGGCAGAGAAGCGAAAGCTGCTTCAAAATTTCTAGAGGGTGTGTGAAAGTTGCTTTCCGCAGGATGTATTCCACGATTTGCGGGATATCTGTTGGTTTTGGCGCTTTTATACATAAAAATGTGTTGCGGCTGTTAAAATTGCTGCAACACATTTTCTTTATCAGGTTTTAGTTGCCATGTATGGGTGGACCCTGTGGATTTTTTAAAATTACAGGGGCATAGGTGCTACAAAGAAGTACATAACAATGAAGTGACAGGCGCTGCCCAGCATAATAAAAACATGAAAGATTTCATGGGAACCAAAGTTCTTATGGTTGGCATTGAAAACAGGAAGCTTCAGTCCATAGATAATACCGCCGATTGTATAGATGATACCGCCTGCTAAAAGCCATCCGAATCCAGCTCTTGGAAGTGAGCGGAAGATAGGAACAAAGGCCAGAACACACAGCCATCCCATTCCGATATAGAGTACCGAAGATACCCATTTGGGGCAGGTGATCCAAAAAGCCTTTAGAAGGATACCAGCAATGGCGACAGACCATACGGTGGCACATAGCATATAACCTAGCTTACCATGCAGGACGATCAGGCATACAGGCGTGTAACTGCCTGCAATCATAACGGATATCATCATATGATCCATCTTACGTAGCCTCCGATTCACTTTTTCAGTGGAATCGACGGAGTGGTAAATTGTGCTGGCAGTATATAAGAAAATCATGGTGAGAATGAAAATTCCCAATGCAATAACGTGAAGGGTATCAGGTTCTCTGGCTGCCTTAATCAGCAGCGGAGCGGCTGCAAATACAGCCAGTAAAGCGGCAATCCCGTGGGTAATGGCGCTTCCGGGGTCTTTTAACTTTAATTTCATAACACATACCTCCAAGTGAAGAAAAACGTTACATATAGTTTTTAAAACTACATAATAGATATATAAATACTATAACACGTTATGAAATAATTGCAAGACCTAATTAAGAAAAATATTTATAAGACGTAGTTTTATTAGAGGTCGTCTTCCTTGATATACCATTCATCAGGATCAGGAACCGGTTCAAAGTTAAAAACTTCACGGTAAGAGTCCCATTCTTCATCAGAACAGATACTGGATTGAATCAGTCCGGTAGCCTCGGTAGCCGCGTTGGTGTTCATATAGTTGTTGTAAAATACCCGATAATCTTTGTCTGACATAGAAAAACCTCCTTGATTGATTTAATATGTTTTTGTGGGATCCAAAGTCGTACTGTTTCATGCAAGCATGAGATACATACCTTATGATCCTGGTATCATGTTATCTTTCATAGTATGTAACAGAGGCTCAAAAGTATACTTGTGTGAAAAGATCCGATGGATCTTTTATCAGTCAGGTATAAAATTCCTTGTCTTACAGATAATAGTATCATGAGAGTTATCAGCCATATCAAACTGTTATAATGGAGGTTTTTTATGAAAGCAACAGGTATTGTAAGAAGAATAGATGATTTGGGGCGGGTGGTGATTCCTAAAGAAATCAGACGAACATTGCGGATCAAGGAAGGCACACCCCTGGAAATTTTTACAGACAGGGAAGGTGAAGTGATTCTGAAAAAGTATTCTCCTATCGGAGAACTTAGCATCTTTGCCAGAGAATATGCGGAGGCATTGGCCCAGACCACAGGATATCTGTCATGTATTACGGACCACGATCAGGTGGTAGCAGCTGCAGGAAGCATGTCTAAGGAATTTATGGGAAAAGAAATCAGCAAGGAACTGGAGGAGATGATCAGTAATCGGGAAAATATTTGCGCTGATTATACTCAGAGCAAGCGGATTCCTTTGGTAGACGATCAGAAGGAGGATATTTTTGCTCAGGCCATCTGGCCCATTATCTGCGCAGGAGATGCCATCGGTGCGGTGGCACTGATGGGACGTACGGAAAAGGATACCATGGGAGAGACAGAACGCAAACTGGTCCAGACTGCAGCAGGATTTCTGGGACGCCAGATGGAGCAATAATAAAAGTATTACGAAAGACGATCCTTATCATGATCAACAATTTAAATGGAATGGTATTCCTCCAAAGTCATACCTGTCAGGGAGAGATACAGTGCCAGAGATTTTGTCACATACCGGATATGCCAGGGTTCCCAGGCGTATCCGGTTATTTTTTCTTTGCCTTTGGGATAGCGCAGAATAAAACCGTATAAAGGTGCGTAATCCCGGAGAAATTGCCCTTCTGCTGTATTGGCAAAATCTTCAATCAGCTCCAGAGAGACAGCAGGACAGGAAACATCCAGGGCAAGCCCGGTTTGGTGCTCACTTGCCCCGGGAGGAGCTACGTAGGGACTGCCAGTATTAAGTTGTATCTGTCGTTTGTAGGAGCGGTAACCGGAGATGCCAAAGAGACTTAAGTTCATACTGAGAGAGCGATCAAACAGTTCTTCGGCGGCTTCAGCAGCTTGTCTGCGAAGCATACGCTTGGAGCAACCGAGAGGGGCATCGAAGGGAATGTTGACAGCCACCAGGTCTCTGGGGATATAGTCAGGGGCCAGAGGGTGGCTGGTATTGACCAATTGGGTATAGGATGACATAAAAATCCTCCTTTCTGTCATATCCAGGGTTTGTGTTATATCTGTCACAGATATAATAATAGAAAGGATATGACGGAAAGGAGGAGATTATTCTTTCAAGGAAAATCTAGATCACCTGGTAACCATGGTCAGCACACTCCAAGGTTACTCCATGTGATCCTGAAGTGCCTTGGAGCCAATCTGATCCAACAGATCTTTTTTCAGATTATAGAGCTTTTGTGACAGATCCACGTATACTTCCTGCGGATTTACGAGACGTCTGGATTCATCCCACAGAGTAGAAAGCTCTCTCTGGCAGTATTCCCGTAGTTCCATAACAGAAGGGCTCTTGTAGGTGCACTTACCGTCTTTAAAAATCGGTATCAGAAGTTCGCGGATGGTATAAGTTCCTCCCAGAACTCTGGTCTTTTTCCAGGTGTCAATGGGGTCAAAAATAACCATAGTTTCATTGGTATCGAATTTCTCGTCTGCCAGAGCAATAAGGTCAGCTTTGATCTTTCCAGTCATTTTGTTGTAAATTCGATACACGGTCTTATTACCAGGGTTTGTCACCTTCTCTGTGTTCTCAGACAACTTGATTTTAGGGATATATTCCCCGGTATCCGGATCTTTGATGGCTGCCAGCTTGTACACTCCGCCAAAGGCAGGATGTCCTTTGGAAGTGATCAGGTTGGTACCAACGCCCCAGGAGTTGATTTTGGCATCCTGCGCCTTCAGACTGTCAATCAGGTATTCATCCAAATCGCTGGAGGCAGAAATTACAGCGTCATCAAATCCTGCCGCACAGAGCATTTTATGTGCTTCTTTGGACAGATAAGCCAGGTCGCCGCTGTCCAGGCGTATTCCGTATTTTGTCAGGCGTACGCCTTCTTCTCTCATTTCTTCAAATACACGGATGGCATTTGGAACACCAGACTTGAGAGTGTCGTAAGTATCTACCAGAAGAATGCAGGCATTTGGATACAGACGGGCATAGGTTTTAAAGGCGGTATATTCATCGGGGAAGCTCATGATCCAGCTATGGGCATGAGTTCCCAGAATGGGAACGTCAAACATCTGTCCTGTCAGTACGTTAGAAGTACCGATACAGCCTCCGATCATGGCCGCTCTGGCACCAAAGATACCCGCATCAGGTCCCTGGGCACGGCGCAGACCAAATTCCATCACGCCGTCACCCTTTGCTGCATAACATACACGGGAAGCCTTGGTGGCGATGAGGCTTTGATGGTTGATGATATTTAAGATTGCAGTTTCGATTAACTGAGCCTCCATAACAGGGGCAATTACTTTTACCAGAGGTTCCTTCGGAAATACAACACTTCCCTCAGGGATGGCATAAATGTCGCCAGAGAATTTAAAATTCCGCAGATATTCCAGAAAATCGTCGTCAAACATATTTACGCTGCGCAGATATTCCACATCTTCATCTGTGAAACGCAGGTTCTCAATATACTCGATCATCTGTTCCAGACCGGCGGCAATGGCATAGCTTCCCTTGCATGGATTGTCACGGTAAAATACATCAAAGATAACTGTCTGATTGGTTGGATTTTTAAAATATCCCTGCATCATAGTCAATTCGTAGAAATCCGTCAGCAGGGTAAGATTGTTGGCTCTCATACGCTCTCCTTTTCTGAACATGTTTTATGATTAATGTGTCAAAAGGTTACATTTTCATAACTTAGAGAGTCTAAAGTCAGCCTTTTGATGCTTTAATCACTATTATTCAATTTATTTCCTGTCTCTTATACACATCTCCGAGCCCACGAGACTACGCTGCAT
>CAMQZX010000184.1 GCA_947039785.1 uncultured Lachnospiraceae bacterium
TACATAAGGAGATCTCCCATGAAAAAGATAAAGATATTAGTAGTGGCACCTTATCAAGGTATGGCCGAATCTATCACTACCATTGCCAAAACGAAAAAGGATATAGAAATTACCGTACAAACTGGAGATTTAATTACTGGACAGAAAATTGCCCGGGAATTAGCTCATAATAATTATGATGTAATTATATCAAGAGGCGGAACTGCAGAAATGATTCGCCAGGCCGTGGAAACACCTGTTGTGGAAGCTTCCATCTCTGTATATGATGTCCTGCGCTCTATTAAACTGGCTGAAAACTACTCAGGTCGTTTTGCAATTGCCGGATTTTCCAGTATTACTAATTGTGCGCAAGTCCTTTGCGACCTTCTCCATTATGACATCGAAATCATAACCTTTCAAAGTACAGAGGATGTTGAATCTGCTCTACGCAGATTACAGAAGTCTGGATTTTCTCTTGTACTTTGCGATGTAATCGGTTCTACTACAGCCAGAAAATTAGGTATGCATTCTATTCTGATACCTTCTGGCACGGAAAGCATACAGTCAGCCCTGGATGAAGCTGTAAAACTGGTGCAATCTACACAATATGTACATAAACAAAAAGATTTGTTCCAGGCGATTCTTACAGAAGAAGACAATGATTTTATTATATATAATCCATCAGGAGCTCTATGGTTTTCAAGTCTTCCAACAGAGGATAGCAACTCCCCCCTGATTCATCTGTTGCAGACATATCGTCAGTCGTTTCTAAATACTCCTCATCAACGAATAGAGAAGCAGTTGGGTGAATTAGTATTCACCCTCTATAACCGACATCTTTTCTATGAAAATGAGAAATATACTGTCGTTACCATAAGCAAACATAAAGCACTTTTTGACTCTGATGACCAGGGGATTTCTATCTATAACAAGGGCCCTGAATCATACGAAGATTTTATCAAATACTATAATAGTGCAAATTCTGTTGGCAATGTTGCTTCCATCATTGTTGAGTACAGCAAGACTACTCTTCCCGTCTTAATTCTAGGAGAAATCGGAACAGGAAAGGATCGTGCAGCCTCCTTACTATATGAAGCTGGCCCTTATGAAAAACAACCTTTTTATGTGATTGATTGTACGTTATTAAATGAAAAAAAGTGGAATTCCCTGCTAAATAATGAGAATTCCCCTTTTCATAATATACACACAACAATTTATTTAAAAAATCCAGGTGCCCTGAATAAAAATCAATTTGCTAAATTATGTACTTACATGGATCAATCCGATTTAATAAAACAAAATCGCCTGATTTTCTCTCTGGTGGAAAATAACGATTCCTTCCCAGAATCAAACTCAGTATGTAATTACCTAAAGAATCACCTGACTTGCCTTACACTCCACCTTCCTCCTTTACGAGACAGACCTCAGGATCTTGCCAGTATTGCAACCTTGTACATAAACAGACTGAATACATCTTTAGGTAAGCAGATTGTTGGCTTTGAGCCAAACGCTATGGAACTGTTGCAAAACTTCTCCTGGCCTCAAAACCTAAATCAATTTCAGCGCATAATACAGGAACTTGTAGTAACTACTAAAACATCCTACATTTCAGAGGAAAGTGTTGCAACATCGCTAAAAAGGGAGCTTCCAACCATGCTCCCTTCCACTGCAGTACTTCCCTTTGACTTGAGCCAGACGCTAAATGATATCAATTACCAAATCATCATTCTTGTTCTGAATGAAGAACATATGAATAAAGAACGAACTGCCAAACGTCTGGGAATAAGTAGAAGCACTCTATGGAGAATTTTGAAAAGCCATGAAGAATAAACCATTGTTAGGTCGCCACCCACCCTTATGTCTCTGCGGCATAGAGGCGGGTGACTTACTTGTCAAGTGAAGGCTGCCCTTACCAAAGCCAATGCAGCCCAGTCATAAAAGAGCGGACTGCCAGCCTGCTTATTTGACTCTTATCCCATTGCCGAAGGCAATTTTAAATGGATTATTGCCTGTCATTGTGAAAATACTGAACAATTACAAGAAAATAAGACTATCTCATGAAGGATAGATAATGAAACACTCTGAATTGCATGAGATATTCTTATTTTGGGATGAAGATCTAAGAATCGGTATTAACCGACAGCACCTTTCCGTAGTTTTTATTTAATTGTCTTACTCAAGATTAGCATGATTAGCATGATTAGAATACATAGTATCATTACTGATCTTATATTTATCCATCAAATGAAGTACTATAACATCCAATAATATCCCAACACTCTGCTTAACATACTCTAAACGTTTTCTTCCATAGTCTTTGAAACATCATCCACCAAATCTCTCTCAAATCCCAATTCTACCACCTCTTTAGGAGTCAACTTCTTTAACATTTTGACTATCGCCTCACGAGTTCCTTGCTCCAATCCATCATCCCAAATCATTTGTCCCAATTTAGTCATACCCAACACTCCTTTCACTTCTCTCAATTCTTCTTCCTTTAAAAATTTATTTGCCAACGCATAAATCATGGCTAATATCTTCTCAAGCTCTTCTTTACTCAAAGTCTCCTCCGAATACCGAATGCAGGCCAGTGTCTGAAGAATACGATCTTTTATGGTAGTAGTACCATCCATCAGAGGGGTCAAAACCAGTACTACTAATTCCTGTTTTTCCAATGTCTGGCCTTTAGATATTTTTAAACCCATGTCATGAAAGATTTGATCTGCTTTATAATTCTTTAATCGTATCACCTTCACACGGTAAGTATTAATGCCCTCTGAAAATTCAGATTTCAAATACTTTTCCTCTGCAGAACAAATAACATATGTAATCACCGCTGTATTACACTGCCTACTGGTAATAGCCTCATATTCCCGAAATCTCTTCAAATCTTTTAGACTTATTGCATCACTTTCAAATTCAAAATGTGTCAGACTTCCGTCTTCCATCTCAAATACAAAATCTTCATGAAGCCTTTTAGCTCGAAGATATACAATTTCTGTTGGTGCAACCCTGCGAACCTTCTGTTTGATTCCAAAATAAGGAAGAATCTCTTCACCAAAGTATTGATTCGCAGCCTTCATGACCTTATCTTCTAACTGATCTTTATCGGATACTTCATAATCTGTGTAATCCATCCTTGCCTCCTATCTGCAAATCAAGATACAAGATTCCTTCTATAACATAATATTACTATATAGATAGCATTATTCCAATTTATTATTTTATTTTTTTATATGGGTATTTACCTGGAATCAGGTAACTTGCCTGAACAGACATGCTAAAGAAATATTAGAACGATCTCTTGTATCCCTCTACCATCTATATAGATGATTCAATCTCCGTCCTTAACCGACATTCGAGCTTTTGGGACATAAATATTATACTACACCCTGTGTATAAAATCAATTATAATTTTGCATTTATCAAGGAAAAGGGGACTTCGATGGTATAGTTCAGGCAATGATGAATTACTTATTAATGTGGTTGGAGGTATCGAGATAATTTTGCTGGAAGGATGACGAGCACGGTAGTTTGACAGTTGAATAATCCCAAAAGTGCTCGCAGGTCGCATAAAACCTGCTTTTTTTGTGTCAAATTTTCTGTTTTTAATACTGTTATTTTATGTTATTGTGTGATATAATAAGGGGTAGAAGGGATGGCATATGAATATTCACATAACAAAATCCAAAAATGCAGAGTCATTTTATATCTGCAAATCTTATGTAAAAGCAAATGGCAGCACTACTTCTACAATTGTCCGTAAGTTGGGAACTTTAGAGCAGCTTCTTCCTGAGCACGGTCCTACAAGAGCTGATGTTGTTGCATGGGCAAAAAATGAAGCGAAAATAGAAACTGAAAAATATAAAAAAGAAAAAGAAGCCCAAACAGTATTGATTCCATTCCACTCTGACAGGCAGTTGGATTATGACAAACAAGTCTTTTTCCGTGGGGGCTATCTTTTTCTACAATCCGTTTATTATCAACTGCAAATGAATAAGATCTGCCGGAAATTAAAACAAAAATATAAATTCAAGTATGATATCAATGCAATCCTCTCTGACTTGATCTACACAAGAATTCTGGAGCCCTGCAGCAAGCGTTCTTCTTACAAGGCTGCATCTGAATTCTTAGAAAAACCGTCCTACGGACTTCATGATGTCTACCGGGCATTGGATGTACTTGGAGCTGAATGTGATCTTATCCAGGCAGAAGTTTATAAAAATTCCCACTTCCTTGGAAAAAGAAATGATAAGATCCTTTATTATGACTGCTCGAATTATTACTTCGAAATTGAACAGGAAGATGGAAGTAAAAAATATGGCAAAAGCAAAGAGCACAGACCGAATCCGATCATCCAAATGGGATTGTTTATGGATGGGGATGGGATCCCGCTTGCCTTTTCTATCTTTCCAGGTAATGCAAATGGGCAGACTTCCCTCAAACCATTAGAAAAGAAAGTCCTTGGAGATTTTGGCTGCCAGAAATTCATTTATTGTAGTGATGCCGGACTGGGTTCTGAATCTATCCGGGAATATAACCACATGGGAGAACGGGCATATATCGTAACCCAGTCTATTAAAAAACTGAAGAAAGAAGAAAAAGAATGGGCGCTAAACCCACAGGGCTTTAAAAAAGTATCGGATGGCACTCCCATTGATATCACAAAGCTGCCGGACGATGACAAAGGGCTTTATTATAAGGACGAGCCTTATACTACGAAGAAACTTCACCAGCGTTTAATTATCACCTATTCCCCTAAATACGCCCTTTATCAAAAATCCATCCGTGACAAACAGATAGAACGGGCGCAAAAGATGCTTGCTTCAGGAAACACAAAAAAGAACCGTAAGAACCCCAACGATCAGGCACGTTTCATTGGAACCATGGCCGTCACCAAAGAAGGCGAGACTGCTGATGTTAAGCATTATCTGGATGAAAATAAGATTTCTGAAGAAACTCAGTATGACGGACTCTATGCAGTATGCACGGATCTTTTAGATGATGAAGTCGGTGATATTTTAAAAGTAAGTGAAGGAAGATGGCAGATAGAAGAATGTTTCCGGATTATGAAAACAGATTTTTCTGCAAGACCTGTTTATTTACAGAATGAAAATCGGATCAAGGCACATTTCCTGATCTGTTTTCTTGCCTTGGCCATCTACCGCTTTCTTGAGAAAAAACTGGCTTCTAAATATACCTGTGAAGAATTGTTGGATGCTCTGAAGTCAATGAATTTCGCTGAAATACAGGAACAGGGATTTATCCCTCTATATAAGCGGGAAGCTATCACAGATGATCTTCATGAAATCTGTGGCTTCCGGACGGATTATCAATTCATAACCAAAAGTAAAATGAGAAATATCCAGAAAAAAAGTAAAGGAAAAGAATAAATTACTATAGTCTGTGACAACGACAAAAATCGCTGTAGCCCAGTAACCACAAGGGTTACAGCGATTTTTTCTTTTCTCAACTGTCAAAGATGGGAATTAAATTGATTAACAGTCTAACACTCAAAATCATGTTTGTCAACAGCTCAAGTTTCAGAGTATTTTTCAGATTATACTCTATTTATAATCATAAAGTCAAAAATGCGAATGCATCCCATCCCTGCTCCTGGAATGTCTCAATATAGCGCATGCGGTTCGCAATATCTGTATTAGCATTTACCCTGTCCTTTTCTGTTGTAATTATTTTTTACATCTGGTAGCATCAATATAACACATGCTAATTATGACGCTAATAGTGTATCATTTTGTCCTCCGAATCTTATTTATCACTAAAATTCCAACAACTCCTGCACTGACAAGAAAAACCATCACATACATGCCGACAGCTGATGTATCTCCCGTCTTAACATTGTCAGTAGATTCAGATGATCCTTTCGGAGTCTCTGGTGTTTTTCTTTCGCTTTTTGGTTCTATTGTCACCTGATATGTTACCTCTCCATCTATCTCTGCCGGTATACTGATCAGGGATGGTACAGATATGAATACGACCTGATTTCTATACACGAATTGCCCTGTCTGGGCAGACATATAAAATCCCTCTCTCAGTTCGTCATACACTGCCATTCCCGATTCATCCGTCTTTTTTAGAGTTCCTGGTATCCGCTGCTCCATCGCATAGCTCCACAATTTCTCAGCCTGCGCTCTTCTTCCTGATGCGGTATTATCCTTCAGAGACACACCCGAATCCTCGAATTCTTCGGTAAGCACCCATTCTCCGTCCTTCAGTGTCCCAACCTGATATAAGACAAATTCCGCACCTGCCAGTGGAATCTCCTTATTTCCCTGATCCTGCCCGGAATACTTAATACAGATAGAACCTGTATCTGCAGCTGCTGCCTCGATATTTCCCACGGCTACTATGCATATCAACAATACTGCTGCTCCCGCTATGGCACGTACGATTCCATATCTTAATCTATTATCTGCCATTCCTTTTCCTCCTGCTTTTTTTCTTTCTACCACTCTTAGGTCTGCCATAGATTCCAACTATTATCAAAACAGCTACTGCCAGAAAAGCTGTAAGAATCAACATTCCCGCCCGATGAAACACCTCCGTTTCCATCGTTCTATCCGGCTCTTTCTTAAGTGCTTCTTCATAAGGAACACGATGTCCCCGCACCAGAAGACGATGTGTATTGACTGCATAGGGTGTGCAGGTTACAAGCGTCACATAGTCTTCTCCATCTACAATGTCCAATGCCTCCGTCTCTTCCGGCAGTACAGTCGTGATCTGATCTATCTTATATGCAAGTTTTTTATCCATGATCGTGATATAGAACAGATCTCCGCATTTCAATCGGTCAAGATCTGTAAAGAGTCTGGCACTTGGCAGCCCCCGATGTGCTGCCAGTACCGCATGAGTTCCCGTTCCTCCTACCGGAAGACTTGTGCCGTGCAGATGTCCGCACCCATTCTTCAGTTCTGCTTCTCCGGTTCCGTGATAAATAGGGAGGTTGACATCTACAGAGGGGATGGCAATACTTCCCATTATGCCGTTGTCATCTGGATTCAAGAGATTCTCATATTCCTCACCTGACACATCTTCATCTTCCGCAAATGCATCTGTCACAACATTTGTCACATGACTGTTATTATATTCCTGTGCTTTCTTCCATATCTGCTCACGCTCATCTTCCGAAAGGCTTCTTACACCATCTGTATATTCTGTCATCAACAGACTGTTTCTATATTGATTCCACATATTGCTGAAATTTGGATACAGAAGAAATCCTGCTCCTGCAAAGAAGAATAATATAAGCACAAAGTCTACCATTCTTTTACCTTTTCTTTTTCTTCTTTTCTCCATACTTTTTCCCAAACCTGCCTGGAAGTATCCTGCACACAACGACTGCTATTGAGACTCCGGCTATGACACAAAGCATATGAATCCACACAGAAGAACTGAGCCTTGGCCTTACATTCTGCAATGTCGTCTCATACTCTTCTTCGTCGTAAGGGATACGGCATCCTCGTACCAGAAGGCGGTGTGTATTGACCGCATAAGGAGTACAGGTTATAAGTGTTACATAATCTTTCCCTTCCTCTATTGCAAGCGCTTCTGTTTCTTTTGGTTCTACCACCTGTATCCTATCTACTTCATAGGCAAGAACTTCATCGTATACCCTTATATAAAATGTATCTCCCTCTTCCAACAGATTCAAATCTGTAAAAAGCTTGCTGTTTGGAAGTCCTCGATGAGCAGACAGGACACAATGGGTACTGTCTCCTCCTATCGGAAGAGAACTTCCGAAGAGATGTCCCACTCCCTTTTGCAGTACTTCATCCGTTGTATAGTGATAGACAGGCAGCTTAACGTCAATTGCCGGAATCTCAATACTTCCCATAATTCCGTTGCCGCTTACATTCATAAAGTCTTCGTATTCAGCATCTTGTACATTGTCTCTTCCTGAAAATGCATCCGGCACTTTAGAACCTGTCAGTGTCTGATTGTACTGTCTGACTGCCTCTATCTCTTCGCTAAAATCCTCTTGTTCTTCTGCCATGTAATCATATGTTGTGATTAGCTGCTGAAAACGCTTCTCATTCCATCGGTTGCTGATCGTCGGATATAATACAATCAATAATCCACCTATGAAAAGCAAGATGAGCCCTGCATTTTTCACAAATCTTTTCATAAACTACTCCATGTTGTCATTTTCGCCCCCGG
>CAMQZX010000185.1 GCA_947039785.1 uncultured Lachnospiraceae bacterium
CACCTTCGCTTGTTCCGTTTCCTTTATCTTATGTACTTATTATAGTGTATATGGTCGTATATCGAAAACTGTGTTATAATACGGCTATAATGGAAAAGGTATATCATTATTTGAACGCCCCCATTTGACAAAAAATGAAAGGAAGTGTTACTATGGCAAACAATAAGAAAACAAAATACAGGGGTTTTACACCGGCACAGGCAGAAGCGCACAAACGTTATATGAAAGATTTTGTTGAAATCAAGGTCAGAATGACAGCGGATAAACGCTCAATCGTACAAGAACACGCCGCTAGTATGGGCGAAAGTGCCACCGCTTTTATAAATCGTGCAATAGACGATACTATGAAACGGGACAAAATGCCAGATACGGAGGAATAATAAATGGATGATATGAAAATGTTAGAAAAATATCAAGAATGGTTTACAAATCGAACCCCTGAAGAATACAAATTGCATGGAGATATTCTTGAATACGAAGATGCATATTTTGAGGATATGACACTCCAACCCTTTTCTCCGCTACACAGTATAGCAGAACTAATGGAAAATATGTATGATGTATTCGATGTCAGTCTTCAAGGGCAATACTATACTTTTCATATTGCCATTCTTGATGACTATACGATGGGAGAAACTAGCTATACAGAGCGGAAAATCACAATAGCGCCTGAATATAAAAACAGCAAGCCTGTAATTCTTCACGAAATGATTCATGCTTATGAATACATTCTTCACGATGAACATTTTACCTTAAACGAATTAATGCTATTACATCTTTATAATAAACTAAAACCTTTAATTTCTGATTTAGATACACTGATTAAAAAACACGCCGAGTTATATGGACAACATTGCGTTTCCTGCACAGGAGGTTCTCATGGAATACTGTTTTATCTAAAAAGCCTTGATCTTGATATGCGATGCAATTATAAACTTGGGACTGTATGCGGTTATGGACGAGATACTGGTGATATGTTGTACTACTAAAAAGATAAATCCGTTACAAAGAAAACCGTATGAGATCAGCACGTTTATTCTGGTAACGGATTTTTCTCTTGAATCCTGCTGTTAGATATGCTATATTGATAATAGAAAAAGGGAAAGCCAGAGAAGCGGCCTACCCTCAACAATAACTTAACTTAATGCTTTACAGCATCAGCCGTCACTATTGGCAGTAGTGGCGGCTATCGTTTTTTACCCTTAAAGATTGTATGGCACAATCCCACAAGGGCGCAAATGAATATTCCAATCTGAATTAAATCAGAGTATGTAACATACATAAGCAACGCCCTCCTTCCTTTGTAGTCTGGAGGGTTTCGCCCTCCATATCAAATACAGAGGGTAAGCCGCCTGGCTCTCTGGTTTCCCACGGAGTAAGTATAACACATCCCTCTACTGCCGGACAGCCCTTTTTGATTTTTTTACAAAATTTTAGAAGATAGCTTTTTATACTTTGCAGTTACTTCCGCACATTACCCGGTTTATCAGCGGCGTACTGTAAGACCCCTAGCGGCCTGCTGCCGGCGCATACAAAAAGGACGATACACAACGCACCGTCCTAAATCATATCAACTTAATTTTCTTTCAATTCTTTCTTGTATTTATAATAACTGTTCCTTGCAATCCCCAGCGTGTCCATACATTCTGCGTCTGTCATACTTCCGTTAAAGTCCTTTGACATCTTCAAAATGCGTTGTTTCATTTCTTTTGATTTCGTAGTCTCTACCTTGCGTCCTTTGACTCTGCCGATCTGCTTTCCCTCTGCTTTGGCTCTTGCTATACCCTCGGATGTACGCTTGTGCAGATATTCAACCTCATGCTCTGCTGTCTGAAATGCAACCTCTATTTGCTTCTTTGCAAGTATCATTAAATACTGGTTTACGCCTTGCAATATACAATCCACATCAGACCCAGTTAATTGTACCTTGCTTTCAAGTGCGGCTCTGAATACATCTGTATTTAAGTGTGGCTCTTTAATAAATATAAGATTGATATTCTTGTTATATAAATCAAGATATGTTTCAAAGCCCTCCTGCGCTGTACGGCTCATTCTTGATACTTTGTCAAATATAATAGTATCACCTGGCTTTAATGCCTTAACAAGTCCGTTCCATTTCCTTCTATCCATTGTGGTTCCTGTACCATTCTCTGATATAATTACAGCGTCCGGGTATTGCTTATGAATATTGTAAATCTGCCTTTCTGCTTTCTGCTTCAATGTGCTAACCCTCACATATCCATATTCTGTACACATGGGCTTTTCCTCCGTATAATCTCAATATAAACGTTCGTCTAATTTGATACTGCAATAGTACCGCATACACGGAGAAAAGTCAATAAGTTTGATACTATTTGAATAAGGTTTATTTTGATACTGGTTTATTATGTGCCTTAACTTAGCGGTATGCCATTCGGGAAATAATATCTCATAGGCTCCACGGGCTTAAAATAATCATCCGGATTTTCGCCTGCTGCCGTCAGTTCCTCTCTATACTGTTCTATGCGTTCTGTTAGTTCTTTCTGGCTCTCTCCCGTGATTTCCATTACATCCTCAATAGTGAATAATTCATGTTCACCCGTTAAATTTGCCAAAACCATGCGAACACCATTATAAGCTACATTTACAGAAAAACCTTGCTCCATAATACCGCCTTGAAGCTGTTTGGATAATTCCTCTCTCGTAAATCCGTATTGCTCATATTTTGTATAAAGATTATCTAATGCTGTTTGAAATGTCATTCTCCCACTCTCTTTCTATACGTTTATTTTAACGTAATATAAGCTATAAACACCGTTACCATATAAAGTATCGTCTAAAGCATTTCAGCGGCTAAAATCCCCGTTCTGTCTTTGCCTACACGCCTTAGAATTGATTCTAGCCGCCTGCTACTTACTGATTTATTTCTCTGGAGCGAATGCCGGGGGTGTCAGACCGATTAACTGTGCTGAACGAACTACACCATTAAGAGTTGAAGCTATCACGTCAACATACATTCCAACTTTATATTCTGTGATTTCAAAATCAGACGGATGAATCCGAACCTTTTCACTTCCATATGGCATACGGAACGTAATTTCCCGTGATTCATGGTTTACATTCACAATCTCACACGCCAAAATGCCATTGTGATGTCTGCTTGCTTTGCTAATACATCTCTGATCGTAATTATAATTCATAATAAATCCTCTCTTTCTTCCCGAACATGGGACATAAAATATTTTGATTTTAAATAGCCATCTATTCAAGTTCCGGCTTCTGAGGCAGTTCTCGCCGTTCTGCCCTCAGCCTTGCTAATTCTTCCATGCTGATTTGCGGCTTTCCAATAGTATCATTACTCTCAACAGAATTTTCAAAAGAAATTGTATCTTTATAATTTAGCCAATTTTTCATAAGGAAAATTCCACTTGGGGGACTTATTTTCCCCCTTGTCATGGATTGCTCCAAAAATGCCGCTATAAAGCTCTTTGCCCTGTTAATTATTTCCTTACGTTGCTCAGAACAGTTTATACCCGCATTCCAATTAAATAAGGTTGTCCTACTGATATGAAGCGCAAGGCAGAGGGATTCAATTCCCGGACGATTTCCACTTTTCTGGCAGAAACCAAAATAATCTTCAATCCTCTGTTCAAGTTCCACATCTGTCTTTGGTTTGCCTAAATCATATAATTCTCGCAGACTTTCAACCACCTCTGAAACATAATCCGGCTCCAAATCGTCTACTTGTTGCTGTGGAAATTGCTGTTTTCCCATAAAATATCACTCCTTTTTATTGATGTTAATATATGCTTGCAGGTTGCCTTTTCCCTCTAATAACCTTTAGATACTCGCCATCAAAACAACACGGTTGCATTAACAATTTGCGTTTTTCTCCTGTATCTGGATTCTGCATGATAATCCCTGGCTTATAATCTGACGTATTAATCTTTCTGATTTCCCACCCTTCAAACTGTTTTAAATCCTCCGGCACAAATACCGGCTCTGTAATTGTCTTATTTTTTCTCATTCTGCTGCCTCCTAAAAGTCCTATCTAACTCGTCACACACATCAAGTATCAGATTCTTTGCAAACTCTCCCTCTGGCTTGTCCTTATACTTTTCGTAAATAACATGAGCTTCATCAACCACCTGCTCCCAAAAGGCATCATCCTCTTTTACATCGGCATATTTTTTATGAAAGCCCCAAATATCAGCGTACAGCGCCCAGTAAATAGTTTCTTTAAAATTCATGCGGTACGCCTCCTGTTATAATAAGCGTGTATCTTCAAATGGCAGGACTGGCACAAGCTTACCAAATCATTATAAACATCTTCATTTCCCAGATTCTTATAAGAAACATGATGCATCTGTAAGCCGTTCCTACATTTATTTTCCGGTCTACCACACATAGCGCATTTATGCCCGTCAATCTCCAATCTTTGTTTCTTCTTCTGTTCCCACTGTGCAGATCGGATGTAAGCTTTATATTCTTCTGACTGCATATTTCACCTCCAAAACTCCGAATATCCGTTACAAAAACCGTATGATAAAATTCTTCAGAAATCCGCAAACCCTTGATTTTACTGGGTATTTTTTATAGATAGGCATTATAGGCATTTTATATGTAAAGTTTCTATAGAGTGATTTTTAAATATTTACATACGTTTTGCCTATTTTGCCTATTTTATTATTTAAAGGGGACTTCCTCATCCACTTCCATAAATCCCTCTTCGACAAATTCATAATCTTTAATAATGTTTCTGACCTGAACTCCGTTTACCATGCCTCGCTCCTTAAAAATTCCTTTCGCCTTGCAATCAGAAATAAAATTCTGCTTATTCTCAACATGGTATCCATTTTCACTACACCATTTTTCATAACGAGCATATGCATCTTTAACGGAAATATTTTTCCCATCTGCTTCTGCCAGACATTCATTAATAAAATTCTGTAGTTTGTCGCTTGATGCTTCATAATCCGTTGTAGATTTTTTTATTGCCTCTGGCGCTTCCAAGCCTTCCCGACAGAACGTAATCCATCCTTCAATAAGCCAATTAAGAATTGCTGATAATGCCTCATCTGTAGATAATTTGCCCTTTAATGTTTTGTCCTGTTCCGATTCTTCAAAGTGCCGGTCAAAACTGACTACTTGCACTCTATCTGATTTAAAAATAGTGTTATCGCTTACTATTGGCAAAAAATTTGTATTGCAAATCATTTTAAACTTAGGCACAAATTGAAATTCATCTTGATGTAAGAATCTCGCAACAATGGTATCTCTACCAGTCAAAGTTTTCAGCAATCCAACATCAAGCGGCATTCTCTTAGGTATTTCAGAACATACACACAGCCTTGCTCCTGCTAGTTTTGCTACATCTGGAGAAGCTGTCCTGCTATCTGGATTATTTTTAACCGCAAGAGTCTCCGGCCGGATTGTTTTTGAATAATCTCCTAGAACATCCGCTATTCTTTCAATTAGTGTGCTTTTGCCGTTTCGTGTACTAGCTCCGAAGAGAAACCACATTTTTTCAAGCCTTACATCTCCTGTAAGACAAGTCCCAAAAAGTTTCTGCAAATACTGGATTTTCTCTTGATCTCCCTGCATAACTTCGCCTAAAAACCGTTCCCAACGTTCACACTTTGCCTCCGGGTAATATTCTGCATTTGCAATTTTTGATAATAATAAATCTGCACTATGCTCCTGCTTCTCCACCCTATCACCATGAAATACCTGAACACAATTTTTTAGATTCAACGTGTAATCATCACTGTCTAAATCTTCATTAGAGATAAAATTCAAGTCGCGACTGTCCTGTATGATTGCATTTCGTGTCCTGCTATATGTCCATGTCAAAGCATATTTTAAATACTGTTCTTTGGCTTTTTCATCCTCATCCGGCAGATAATTCACCGCATATATGCTCAATGCCTTAGACAATTCTTTTGCAGATTTTCTTGCTCTTAACCCTTCTCGATCAAGAATCCATCTTTGACTGTCATAAAAGAACCAATCTTTAGCAGTCACATTATATCTGTGCTTGTCCTTGAATACTGTACTGAATAGCATTGCACTTCCTATATCCGTCAGAGGAAATTTATTTGCTGCATCTAATTTGATAAGACGATCTACCAATATGTTTTTAGGTACAGGTTCAACAGATATATGTGTGCTGACGGTTGTGTCTATAACAGATGAATTTTCGGCTATGAGCTTTTGTAAATCCTCTCTAGTATGATTGCTCATATAATCTGTAATGTCGCCTTTTTCTGGCACATCCGGAGGTATGATAACTCTTGCCTTGCCGACTGTGTTTATTAACCCGGCTACTCGGTCAGCATCATTTCTTCCGGGAATATCAGCATCACCAAACACAAGAACATTTGTATCTTTTAAATAGGGTATTATACCTTGTTTAAATGTTTTCACTGCTCCACATGTGAAAGCTACATACCCATATTTCCATAATGTAAGACAGTCTTTTTCACCCTCTGTATAGCAAATCAGCTCCCTGCTCTGAATCGCCTGTTGGAGTTGCTTAAATTGCCCGTTACAGAAAACTGATTGAGATGTATCTATGCCCTGCAGTCCGTCAATCCAAACCCCATCTTTATAATGACCTTGTGGAAACTGCTTTTTCCCCTCTTTATCTAAAATTCTGAATTTGGTATGAGTATACATTCCCGAATTGATATTATGGTAATCGTAACGGTTTTGTGAATATCTCTCTAGCCAGTATTGTTTTTTTGAAACACGTTGCGTACTCTCTAGCCTATTGTGATAATCATAATATAGTTGTTCCGGCTTTAATCCAACATCAGCTAAAATCTTCCGGTAATCACATCCAGCCTTGCAATCAAGAATGATTTTCTTCTCACCCATCGAGATATGAAGAGATGGTTTATCGTCCTTGTGAGATGGACAAGTACAATAGGCTATACCGTTCACAACTCTTATGACTATGAAGTGATCTAGTATAAGCCAAAAGATTTCCTCTTTACTCTTCAATTTTCCACCGCCCTTCAAGAATCCCTCGAATGAGCTCCGTTTCCTCGTCCAGCAAGTTCATTTTCCACTGACAGAAACTACAAAAATCCATGTCATAACTGTAATCTGTCTGCCTGGCTTCCCATTGATGATACTCTTGCATCAGTTCCGCTTGTCTGTCCTCCAACGCTAGTTTTATCTTAACAGTCATTCCCTGCACCTCCCAACAAGACGCCTGTTTCCTCGTAAAAACGTTTCGGGCTTATGAGATAAGAAAATTGTCGGCTTTGTGGTGTCCTTTTATATGCACATCCCCAAGTAACAAGCCCCTGTCGAAGCAAAAGGCGCACAGTCTGAGGATCCATTCCCAATGCTTTAGCCGCAACTGCCACAGACACATTTGCTTTATTGAATTCCATTCATTCACCGCCTATCTGCTTTCTCTGTTGCCAATTTGTCAATAATCCCTAAGATTTCAGCTTTTTTCTCATCTGAAAACTCAACTCGTAGTTTTCTACTAAAGTTTCCATCGTTTATCCCTAGCCTATTTGCGATCTGCCACAATCGAACGCCGTGTGTTTTTGCGTATTCCCGAACATCCTTATTATTCATTATTTGCCTCCACTATTCTGTTGTTGTTGACAATTACACTTGCAAGTGGTATTCTTTCTAAAGAACAAATTTCAAAATGTTCTCTTGCTTGCACATCATAACACACTTGAACGATTTGTTGTTGTTTTGTGCGGTTTATTCTTTATTTTTAGAACATTTTCTTTTATGTTCTTTTATTAGAACTCACAGGAGGTATTGTATTATGGAAGATAATCGCTACAAGAAATTGCGCGAAGATTATGAATTTAGAGAAAATGGTCAGCGTATTACTATGAAAGAATTGTCAAATATATTTATCCAAAAAGGATATACTTCTTTAACTCATAATGCCATAAGAAAACTCGAAACAGGACAACGCAATCTTAAAAATGCTGATGAAATTATTGCCTACGCAGAGTTTTTTAACGTAACGGCAGATTATCTTCTTGGTATCCGTGACAATGCCTTCGTTAATGAAGAATTAGCAATGATCGGAAGAGTTACTGGATTATCTGATAAATCTATTGAAACTCTTAAATCATGGAAGAAAAAGTCTACGAAAAATCAGTTATTTATAATGGATGAATTATCTGT
>CAMQZX010000186.1 GCA_947039785.1 uncultured Lachnospiraceae bacterium
CGATGCAGCGTAGTCTCGTGGGCTCGGAGATGTGTATAAGAGACAGGGGAAAGAGGAGCAGACATCTATGAACAATAAACCCTATGTTATTTCCCCGGAAGAATTTGGCGAATATGAGGAATATGAGAAAATCAGCCTCGCTTATTATGGTGATCAGGTTCTTGCGGATGAGAATGACGAACTGGTAGAAGATGTGGAGGGCGCCGTTGGATTTGAGTCTCTGACTCATTTTGGAGAGTATGAGGATGATTCAGTCTTTGTCAGAAATGACAGACTGAAATGTGATTATGAAATTCTTCTGGATCAGAGAACTTATTCGGATGTCGTCAAAACGAGACCGCATCAGATGGAGATATGATGACAAAGAGCGAACTGAATAGCGAATATTTTGACTGGATGTGCCAGCTCGTATTAGACAGCCGATGTTTTGAGAATTTATCTTATCAGAAACTCTTATCATTTCTTCATAGCGTAGATTTTAACTATACCGTCGCTATAGATGAAAACAGAGAAGAAGATGGAATAGATCTTAGGTATCGGTTCGGTTACGACAATTCGTACAAACAATCCATGATTTCAACTTATTTGGACAATCGTCCCTGCAGTGTTTTAGAGATGATGATTGCCCTTGCTATTCGCTGTGAAGAACATATCATGGATGATCCTGATATCGGAGATCGTACCGGCCAGTGGTTTTGGAACATGATTGTAAATCTTGGTTTGGATTCTATGACAGATGCAAATTTTGATGAGGATTATGCCAATGGCGTCATCGAAAGATTTCTGAATCGAGAATACGAACGAAATGGCGAGGGCGGTCTGTTCACAGTAAAACACAATCACAGAGATTTGCGAACTGTTGAAATCTGGTATCAAATGTGCTGGTACTTAGATGAAATCGTATAAATTTTAAAATTCAAAGGAAAGGAGACAAGAGGTTCACATGTGTGAAGTATTTGGTTATATTTTTGGCAGTTTACGGTCTTCTGAAAGAGCTGTTCAGAGCATTCGGCGAACCTTAAAACATCAGAAAAGTTTTAACCGTAATGTGGCCGTTTTAGCTATTGCTATGACGGCTTATATGGTTACGAACGAAATCGACCGCAAAAAGCAGAATGAGAAAATTGAGAAGCTCAGCAATGAGATTAAGGAATTAAGGCGCCCGGAAGGAGAGTAAAAAAATGCAATGATCGACTTTTTGATGATTTCAACACGTAGTACAAAGCGTGGTGTAATAGAAATCTATCCGAAGTTCATTATTAAAAAAAGCTCCGATCTGATGATTCGAGGTGGTGACTTCTACGCTATCTGGATTGAGGAACGTGGTTTATGGTCTACGGACGAGCAGGATGCTTTGCAGCTCATTGACCGCGAACTGGATAGATACGCAGAAGAAAACCGCCGGCGCTTTGACTCCGATATTAAAGTCCTGCATATGTGGGACGCTGAGTCCGGAATGATTGATTCTTGGCATAAGTATTGTCAAAAGCAGATGAGAGATTCCTTCCATATGCTGGATGAAAAGCTTATATTTTCAAATACAGAAACGAACAAAAAAGATTACGCCAGTAAAAAGCTGAACTATCCGCTTGAAGCTGGCGATTTGTCTGCTTATGACAAGCTGATGTCGGTTTTATATTCTGAGGAAGAAAGACGCAAGATTGAATGGGCAATCGGCTCGATTGTTTCAGGAGAGTCAAAAAGATTGCAAAAGTTCATGGTTCTATATGGTGCTGCCGGAACGGGTAAATCTACGGTGCTTAACATCATTCAGCAACTCTTCGATGGGTACTATTCAGTATTTGATGCGAAAGCACTTGGCTCTTCCAGTAATTCTTTTGCACTGGAGGCTTTTAAGAGCAATCCTCTCGTAGCAATCCAACATGACGGTGATTTGTCAAGGATTGAAGACAATACCCGTCTTAACAGTTTGGTGTCTCATGAGTTGATGACGGTAAACGAAAAGTTTAAATCGACCTATGCCAACCGATTCAAATGTTTCCTTTTTATGGGAACAAACAAACCTGTAAAGATAACGGATGCTAAATCCGGTCTTATCCGAAGACTGATAGACGTATCTCCAACTGGGGATAAGTTAAGTCCAAAAGATTACAAGGCAATTGTGAAGCAGGTTGGTTTTGAACTTGGAGCTATTGCTTCTCACTGTCAGGAAGTGTATTTGGAAAACCTCGGCATGTATGACGACTATATTCCTATTGCTATGCTGGGGGCGTCCAATGATTTTTACAACTTCATTGTTGATTCATACCATGTATTCAAAAAAGAAGACGGAACAACTTTAAAAGCTGCCTGGGAGATGTATAAGACCTATTGTGATGAAGCGAAGGTGCCGTTTCCATTCTCTCAGAGAATCTTTAAGGAGGAACTTAGAAACTATTTCAGAGATTATAAAGAGCGGTTCAATCTTGATGATGGTTCGCGAGTCCGGAGCTATTACTCTGGATTTCGGACTGAGAAATTTGAAACTGAAAAAAATCCGGAGGGTGAAATTGCGGAAACAAAGCCAAAATTGATTGAATTCAAAGAGCAGGAATCAATATTTGACAAGGCATGTTCGGACTGTCCAGCTCAATATGGCACGGAAGCGGGAACACCTAGTAAGAAATGGTCAAATGCCAAGACTACCTTGGCAGCTTTGGATTCTTCGCAACTTCATTATGTCAAGATTCCGGAGAACCACATTGTAATTGATTTTGATATTCCTGATAAGGAAGGTAATAAGTCTTTCGAAAGGAACGTCACAGAAGCAAGCAAATGGCCGCCTACTTATGCAGAACTCAGTAAAAGTGGATGCGGAGTACATCTGCATTATATTTATACAGGTGATCCCACCAAGCTGAGCCGCGTTTATGACGACCACATAGAAGTTAAGGTGTTCACGGGCAATAGTTCATTAAGACGTAAGTTATCGAAGTGTAACAACCTGCCTATCGCAACAATTAGCTCTGGGTTACCGCTGAAAGGAGAAAACAAAATGGTAAATTTTGATGCAATTCAAAGCGAGAAAGGGGTTAGAACACTGATAAAGCGTAATCTCAATAAGGAGATTCATCCCGGTACTAAGCCCAGTATCGACTTTATTTACAAAATACTGGAGGACGCATATTCGAGCGAGCTGAGATATGATGTGACGGATATGCGGAATGCGGTATTAGCTTTTGCAGCAAGCAGCACTCATCAGGCTGATTACTGTATCAAGCTAGTAAACAAGATGCAGTTCAAATCGGCTGATACGTCCACAGCCGTAAAAAATGAGGATGCAAAGCTGATATTTTATGATGTTGAAGTGTTTCCCAACCTGTTTCTTGTAAACTGGAAAATAGAGGGTGAGGGAAAACCGGTTGTCAGAATGATCAATCCTACGCCGGCCGAAATTGAGAGTTTGATGCGCTTCCGATTGGTTGGCTTCAATTGTCGCCGGTATGACAACCATATTCTGTATGCGAGACTTATGGGTTATTCTAACGAACAACTTTACAACCTTTCGCAGAAGATTATTAACGGAAGCGCCAACTGTTTCTTTGGAGAAGCCTATAATGTCAGTTACACGGATGTTTATGACTTTGCTTCTGCCGAAAATAAGAAGAGTCTCAAGAAGTTGGAAATTGAGATGGGAAATGTTTCCGAAAAGGAGCTGAAAAAAAGAGGATTTTCAGAAGCAGAGATTCGGATCATCAAAGCCGGAACCCATCATCAGGAACTTGGACTTCCGTGGGATCAGCCTGTACCGGAGGAGCTTTGGACAAAAGTTGCCGAGTATTGCGATAACGATGTGATTGCGACTGAAGCGGCGTTTGTTTATCTGAAAGCTGATTGGACAGCCCGGGAGATTCTGGCCGACTTGGCGGGCATGACAGTAAACGACACGACAAACAGCCTTACTCAAAAGATTATATTTGGCAATAACCGGAAGCCGCAGGACCAGTTCAACTATCGAAATTTAGCTGAGCCCGTACATGATTTGGACGAGGAGACTTATCAGTTCTTGGCAGAAGCGTGTCCGGAAATGATGAACCATACGCATGGTGAGGCTGGAAGTTTTCTTCCATATTTTCCGGGATACAAATTTGAGAACGGAAAGTCGACCTACCGTGATGAGGAAGTTAGTGAAGGCGGCTATATTTATGCAGAACCGGGTATGTATGGAAATGTTGCATTGTTAGATATTTCCTCCATGCATCCCCACAGCGCCATTGCAGAAGTTCTATTTGGAGTGAAATTCACCAGAGCATTTCGGGATATTGTTGAGGAACGTGTGAGCATCAAGCATGAGGCATGGGATATTGCCAACACGATGCTCGACGGTAAACTCACACCTTATATCCAGAAAGTAATTGACGGCGAAATGACACCCAAGCAGCTTGCCGATGCGTTGAAGACAGCAATCAATTCTGTATATGGTCTTACCTCTGCATCGTTCGATAACGCATTCCGTGATCCAAGAAACAAAGACAATATTGTGGCGAAACGGGGAGCTCTGTTCATGATAAACCTCAAGCATGAGGTGCAGGAACGGGGCTTTACTGTTGCACACATAAAGACAGACTCCATCAAAATTCCGGATGCAACGCCTGAGATTATTCGGTTTGTGATGGATTATGGCAAACAGTATGGATACACATTTGAGCATGAGGCTACATACGACAGGATGTGCCTGGTCAACAATGCAGTTTATATTGCCAAGTATAAGGACGGAAAGCATGCGGGCGAATGGACGGCAACAGGAACCCAGTTCCAGATTCCATATGTATTCAAGAAGCTGTTCAGCGGAGAAGAGATCGCATTTGAAGATATGTGTGAAACCAAATCCGTGAGCAGCTCTTTATATTTGGATATGAATGAGGGGATGCCTGATGTGACCGCTCATGAGAAAGAATTTGCAAAAGCGGAAAGCGACTACAAAAAAGGACTGCTTTCAGATACGACATTTGAAGCGACCTGTGCGGGGTTAAGACCGCTGATTGATGAAGGGCACTGCTATCGTTTCATTGGAAAAGTCGGTCAATTCTGTCCGATTAAAGATGGCTGTGGTGGCGGTCTGCTTATGCGAGAAAAGGACGGTAAGTATTATGCTGCTACCGGCTCGAAAGGGTATCGATGGCTTGAATCGGAGATGGTTCGGGAACTGGAGAAAGAGGGTGACATCGACCGTGGATACTACGACAAGCTGATTGATGAAGCGGTTAAGACAATCTCAGAGTATGGAGATTTCGAGTGGTTTGTTTCAGACGATCCTTATATTGGTCCGCTTGGAGCAAATGATTCTGATATTGACTGTGGGGATGCACCGCCATGGTTAGTGCCTTGCGGGGATGCAAAGTTCAGTACCTGCTTTGACTGTCCGCATTTTAACGAAGACACTTTCCATATGGATTGCGGTCTTGGCTACGATATTTCGGACGTGATTATGAAACACGCCATGAATCAACCTGAAGACAACTAAAAAGTAAAGGAGAATTATTATGTCACGGAAAAGAGTAAACGACAACATTATTATGGAGAACGCCCGCGTTATCTTTCGGAATTTTGCCGGAAAAGAGGGTAAGTATAACAGAGCCGGTGCCCGCAATTTCTGCGTAACCATCGATGATCCCGAATTGGCTCAGAGACTGGCGGACGAGGGATGGAACATCCGGATTCTTCTCCCTCGCGATGAGGACGATGACCCGAAGCACTATCTTCAGGTGGCGGTCAGCTTTGAAAATATTCCACCCAAAGTTTTTATGATTACTCGGAGCGCAAAAACTCAGTTGGATGAGGAGTCTATTGACACTTTGGATTATGCGGAAATCCGGAATGTGGATCTGACCATCCGTCCTTACAACTGGGTCATTCAGGAAGGGACGAAGAACGAGAAGAACGGCATCAAGGCATATTTGAAGACTATGTATGTCACCATTGAGGAAGACGAGTTCGCTGATAAATATGCCGAGATGGAGGGACCGGACGAGATTCCGTTCAACTGACCGCTGGGAGGGTTGTTGCTTTAACAAAGTGGCAGCCCTTTCTTTATATTTTTGAAAGGAGAAAAAGATGAGTGAATTATTTGATTCTTTATATTTAGGAATAGCAAGAGGGCATGAAGTAACCATGATTGTGGATGGTAAAGCAATACCTGTTACGATCACGAACATGGAAACGAAACGTTTTTCTTATGAGCCCATAATGAAAATAAAGCTGAATGGAATAGTTGATGGGCGTAGTTCTGTTGGTTGTAAAGACCCTCGCCGTATCGGTGTTCTGAAAATCCCTTCCGATATGGCATACAAAAGAGTTATATTTAATGATCCGGCCACTATTGTTATCTGGGAAGACGGAAGCAAGACGATTGTAAAATGTCAGAAGGGTAACGTGTATGATCCCGAAAAAGGATTGGCTCTTTGCTTCATGAAAAAAGCGCTCGGTAATAAGGGAAACTTCAATAATGTACTGAAGGCTGAATTGCCGGGTGATTAACGTCATGTTTGAAAGGAGAAAGTATGAAGTTTTGGAAAAAGAAACCGAAGCGGCAGACCACAGCTAAATCAAAGATAAATACCACTTCACCAAAACAAGTGCCAAAATGGGAGCCAAAATCAAGATCCACTCCGCCGCCCAAACCAAAGCCGGATATATCAAAGAAATCTACCACAATCCAAAAAGAATTCAAGCGGCAGGATGCGAGAAAGGAATTTCTCAGAGTGTTCAAGCAGCTTACTTCCCGCCATAGAGCATGGGATATTTGGAGAGATTTCATTATTATGTTTGCCTGCGCAATCTCAAATTCGTTGGATAAAAGCCACTATGACGAACGCGAGAAACGGTATCTGAAAATTATTAAGAAATACAATAAGCAGGAACAAAACCTGTTTCCTGAACTTACCGCTCATACAGTTATGGCTTTGGAAGAAAATCCGGAGCAGGACTTTCTGGGCGGTATTTTCATGGAATTAAATCTTGGTGATGAATCAAAAAAACAGATATTTACACCGTATCATGTTTGTGAACTTATGGCAGAAATTGCTTTGGGCAATAATGTGGCACAGCAGGTTGTTAAACAAGGTTACATAACGATTCATGACCCATGCTGCGGCGCAGGAGCTACTTTGATTGCCAGTATTCATGCCGCGAGAAAGCAGATGGAGAAGGAAAATCTTAATTATCAAAACTATGTTCTTGTCGTAGGGCAGGACATTGATGAAATAGTAGCTCTGATGTGTTATATTCAGCTTTCTCTTTTGGGAGTAGCTGCTTATATCAAGATTGGTAACATCTTTACAGAGCCGATTGACCCAAACGATACAACTGAGAATTATTGGTTTACACCGATATATTTCTCTGATGTTTGGACTACACGAAGACTGATTCACAAAATGGACGATTTATTGAAAGGAGAAAAATAACTATGAGCATGACGGCAAAAGAATTTATGGATAGAAAGGCGGCGGAGACACAGAACCAACTGGATGCAATTAAGTATGCAATCAATGATGTGTTCGGTGTAGCAGAATTGCACAGAAAAATGGCGCTGGAAATCAAACAGGTCATTTTTAACAATCCTGCAACTGTTGTCTTCTGGATGGATGGCACCAAAACTGTTGTAAAGGCAGTAAACGAAGATTTCGATCCTGAAAAGGGGCTGGCAATGGCGATTGTAAAGAAAGTTTACGGAAATATGGGGAGCTATTACAACCAGTTCAAAAAGCACATACAGCCGTATCATACGCAGCTTTTGGGCGATATCCGCAAGTTACACGCTCAGGGAAAGACGGAAAAAGAGATTTCTGATGCTCTTGGAATTGGGGGCGTTGCAAAACTCAGAAATCTTAAAGCGAAACTAATTCGGGAAGAAAGGGCGGAATAGAAAATGGAACTATACGACTACCAGAAGAAAGCAGTTAGTCAAATGAAAAACGGCTGCATTCTTTGTGGCGGCGTTGGTTCCGGTAAATCTCGAACGGCTCTTGCCTATTATTTCTTCCAAGAAGGCGGAGAACTATTGGGAAATGTTGCCGGAGATAACTACTTACCAATGAACGATCCGCCAAAGGATTTATATATCATCACT
>CAMQZX010000187.1 GCA_947039785.1 uncultured Lachnospiraceae bacterium
ATGCAGCGTAGTCTCGTGGGCTCGGAGATGTGTATAAGAGACAGCTCCATATCTTCCTGCTTCTTCCGGTTTTAGTGACACATTGAAAGGAAGAGAAGAAAAATTACCCGGATAGCAATTTCCAATACAGAAGAAATCTCCAAATGGAGCCAGAACACTTGGCGTATCCTCATTGTCCCATGTAATCTTGATCAAAGCTTTGCGATAATAAAAAGGATCATAGTCATCCCAAATAACACCCAGTGCCGGATGAATCTCCATAACTGGAGCCGCTGAAGCGTTCTGTACCGGATCTAAGATACTTGGAGCCTTCACTTTTCTACAGGAAGAAGTCATCCAAATATGAGTGATACATCCTGGGCCTTCTACTTCTCCCAGTACAATACTTTCTTTTGCTGGAATTTCCCAATAATCCTGATTTTTTCCACGCTGATCCCAACTTGCAAGTCTTCCATTTCTAGCTTTTTTCACTGTTGTTAAATCCTGAAATAATCCTGATACTTTACTCATATTTTCTACTCCTTTTCAATAAATAAAATGCTGTAGGGCAGACAGTACACTAGATTTCTAGCCCCTATAGTATACGGATCTCTCCGCTTTTCGCCTATTGCAAGTCTACGTCTTGCTTCGGCTGATATTATCCTTTTACAGCTCCCGCTGTCATTCCTTCTACGATATTCTTCTGGAAAATTCCATAGAAAATCAACTCAGGAATAATGATCATAATACTTGATGCTACAATTCCGCCATAATCTACTGTATATGTTCCTTTGAAGAAAGAGGCACCCATCGAAAGAGTATAATCCGAAACATCTCTCAGCATAACAGATGCAAACGGGAATTCATTCCAGATATACAATACGTTAAAAATCACAATAGTAGCAATGACAGGTTTTGTCATAGGAAGGATCACACGAAACATCAAATCCCAAATGCCACATCCATCTATAATAGCCGCCTCATCAATTTCAGAAGGCAGTGATTTCAGATATCCTACAAGAAGCAGGGTATTGAATGAGATTGAAGTAGCAACATACGGGAATACCAACGCAATTTTCCCGCGCAGACCCAGAAGAACATTAATCTTATATACTGGGAACAACAATATAAATGGAGAAATAGATAATCCCATAATCAAAAAGCCATATATGAGCTTTTGCATTTTTTTATTTCTAAATTCCATTCTCGCCAGTACAAATGAACTGAAAAATGTAATGATCAATTCTACTACTAACGAAATGATACATACAAAAAATGTATTTCCATATAATCTGATAAAATCCAAGGTATGCAACGCGTTTTTATAATTATCCAAATTCAATGTTTTTGGCAATGACAATGGAGAAGATAAAATATCGGAATTTGATTTAAAAGAAAGCACCAGCATCCATAGGAACGGAAATACAACCACCAGGGTAATCAAAATCATTATTAAATACATGATCGTCTTTTTTTTCTTACTTACCATATTCTTCTACGCCTCTTTCTCTCTTGTTATACGCGAATAGATACCCGTGATCACTAACGACAATATAAATGTAAATGTTGCAAGAGACATTCCATATCCGTAATCGCTACTGGAAAATGTCATGGAATAACTATATGTCACCAGAGTTTCTGATAAATGGTTTGGGCCACCGCCTGTCGTTTGCTGAACAATTTCAAAAATCTTAAATACACCAGTAATGATCAATACAGAGACCGTTGAAATCGTAGTACGCATCATAGGGATGATAACGTATCTTACTTTTTGTACTCCACTGGCTCCATCAATTTGAGCAGCCTCAAGCACATCTCCTGGAATCATTTTTAAACCTGCAATAAAAATAGTTACTAAATAACCCAATTGCTGCCAAAAATAAATCACTGCAATACTGTATGGAGAAAATACTTCTCCTCCAATCCATTTGTGCTTTAGACTGGAAGCTCCGATTGCATCCAATACATTATTGATAATACCGATATTAGGGTCCAAAATATATACCCAGATAATACCTACGATAATTGGTGCAATGATCGCTGGTGAAAATACCAACGCTTTCGAAAAATCAGCACCGGCTAATCTGTTATTCAGAAGGAGCGCCACGAGAAATGATATCGTCAGCAAAAGAACAAACGCCAATACGAAAATTATCATTGTATTCTTCAACGATATCCAAAATACTTTATCCGAGAATAGCCTAATATAATTGCTCAATCCATAGAACCGAGCCTTGCCGATTCCCGAATATTTTGTAAAGCTATATCCAACCGCTATGATTATTGGAATTACGATGAAAACACTGTAGACCAATAATGTGGGGATCAAAAGACCAATTTTATATTTTCTTTTACTCAACCAATGCATAATCTTCCCCTACCCTTCTTCCATACTTTTACTAGAATCCATATTCTGGTTTCTCATAAAAGTAAACCTTTATCATTTTATTTACTATAAGACAGTGCTTCATCCATTTTGTCTAATGCTTCTGAAGGCTCATATGTACCCTGCATCACACCAAACATAGAATTATATAATGCTTCCTGTACAGCAGAAGTTACTGTCAGATCTGGGGCAGATTGCGGAGTTGTCCAACCAGTGCCAAGAGCCTCCAACATAGCATTCATAGAATATTGACTTTCTGTTGCAGATACATCGGAGTAATTTGTTGCCGGGAAAATAGAACCTTCATATGAGATTTCTGCTGCTTCCTCTCCATAATAGAATTTTAGGAATTCATATACTGCTTCTTTCATAGCATCATTATCTGCTACTTCTGCATTCACAACAATAGGTGCTGATGGTACTTTCATTGCAATATCCTGCTCATAGCTGGAATCTGTAAACTTCGGTCCCCACCAGAAGCCGATATTTTCTCCAATATTTTCATCAAATTCTGCACAGTCCCATTGTCCTGTTCCAAACATTGCTGCCTTGCCTTCGTCAAAAAGCTGTTTAGCATCAAAATATTCAATTGTTGCCATATTCTCAGGAAAAGCACCTGCTTCGGCAATACCCTGTAGTTTTTCAAAACAAGCAGTTAAATCCGGATTGTTAAACTTCTTTTCACCATCTAAGATTCCGTTAATATTTTCCTCCCATCCGTATCTAGCCAGAGATTCATTGAACTCCCACATCGCATATGAGCTATTTTTACTTCCGATCGATAAAGGTGTCACTCCGCTTTCTTTCAATTTTCCAATCATTTCGATAAACTCTTCATAGGTTGTATCATTGGTTGGATACTCTACATTTGCCTGATCAAATAACTCTTTATTATAGAAAATTCCTTGTACATTACATTGATACGGTAATCCATATTGACCATTATCATCCTGGAATGCTGTTTCCATGCCACCCAGAGCATCTTTTATTTCTGTATTCTCATTAAGGAAATCTGTTAAATCCAACAAAATACCTGAATCACTATATTCCGGCGCTTCACTGGCATCCAACCAGAAAATTTGTGGTAATGTTCCATCCGAAGCTTCCAATTTCATATTTTTAGAATGAGCTTCTTTATCAGAAGCCTCAAATTCAATTTTATATTTTCCATCGTATTTTTCATTAAATGCCTGAACAATATTGTAAGTAACTACTTCCTGTTCCTTTGGATTTGCTACATGGATTCCAAATTTTACTACGGTTGCTCCGCTCTCATCTTTCGATACATCTGCCGCCTCATTTCCACCACAGCCAGATAACATTCCTATAACCATAGTACTACTCAGGATTAATGATAAAAATTTTTTCATACTTTTACTTTTCATGATTTTCCTCCCATTTAATAATTGCTCTCCGTATGTGGAACCCGTCCCACATGGAGTAAAAAAATAATTATTGGTTTTCAGTGAATATGGAACCCGTCCCACATTCGGCATTTTTTTCTTCCGTATGGTACCCGTTCCATACAGAAGAAAAAAATAAATACTTTAGTTGCGCACCACTAATAAACCTAGTTTAATTATACTTCATTTCTCTGGCATGTCAATATAATTTTGCTGTCAATTTCAATATTTGTCAGTTTTACAAAAAATCTTCTCTGAATTTTATGCATTATCACAAATCAGCTATGGTTGTTCTTCCTTGTCTCAATTTTACGTCTAACAAAACTTTTTTATTCTGATAAGTTTTTCCATTTGCCAGTTTAGCAATCAGCCGTACAGATTCTTTTGCCAATTCTTCCATAGGCTGCACAACAGAAGTAATCTGAGGCTCAACAATTTTTGTAACGTATGTTCCATCATATGCAACTATCTTCACATCTTGTGGGATTTTTTTATTTCGCCGGATCAATTCATTCATGCAGCAGATTGCAAACTGATCCACACCAAATACACCGTCAAATTCAATCCCCTTAGAAAAAACATCCTTTGCAGCCTGTATAAAATAATTTGAATCAAAACGATTCCATTCCGATTCATAAGCATAAGTCTGAACATGATTTTTCTTCATAATGCGTTCAAACTCATAATGGCGCTCATGATATGGCGATTCCACAGCTAAAGTGCCTCGAAAATGCAGTACATTTTTACACCCACTGGCAACTAAAGCTTCTGCCGCTAATCTTCCTCCCCTTTTATGATTTACTGCCACAATCGGAATATCTTCACCCAAATATCGATCCAATGCAACAATTGGTTTATGTATCTTTCTATATTCTTCCACGTCCAGTGTATGTACCCCTGTGATAACTCCATCTACAATATGCCGATTAAGCATATCAAGATATTCCATTTCTGCATTGCCTTCTTTCGCGGTATTGCAAATCATCGTTTTATAGCCGTATTTATATAATTCTATTTCCACATGTTCTACAAACTCCGCAAAAAAAGGATTTGCAACACTTGGAACTAAGACAGCTATAATACCTGATTTTTTGTGGAACAAATTTCTCGCCAATTCATTTGGAACATAATTCAGCTCTTTCATTGCTTCTTCGACTTTTTCTCTGGTTTCTGCTGACACATACCCATTGTTGTTAAGCACTCTCGAAACTGTAGTAGAACCTACATTTGCTCTCTTGGCCACATCTCTGATACTTGCCATTTCATTTTTCCTTTCTTAAATTATCTTTTTATAAAACGTGTATCACAGGTGCCAAAATATTTTTGGTACCTTTATCGTTACTACTTTCTTCCTCATTACTCATCTTTCATAAATTTTATCACACTTTCAAGATAAATCCCAGTATATCTCATACCAAGCTGCTCCAACAATTCCATCTCTCTCTTATGACAGGTAAAGATGATGACCTGCTCCTTGTGTTTTTCCAGCCATTGCAATGCCCTTGCAAGCCGCTTCTCATCATACATGGCAAAAACCTCATCCAGAATCACCGGCAAGGACTCCTGGCCACAGAGCATCTCGCTGACCGCCATGCGAAGGGCAAAATACACCTGCTCTAAGGTGCCGCGGCTCAATTGATACAATTCCACGGTGCGCTCTAAGGTTTCCACCTGAATCTCCATATTTTCGCCAAGGGTGACATGGATGTAAGCCTGATCGGTCAGTTCTCCTAAGATCTCTCCCATGCGGATGCGGAGTCTGGCGCCCACATTGTTCTGCATCTGTGCCATGACCTGCTTTAGAACCTCCATCGCCAGATCCAGCGCCTCCAGTTCTTCATCCAGATGGGTTCTGTCGTATCTGCTCTGCTCTAGCTCCTCCTGTTCCTGCTGCAGGTTTTCCAGGAGAATGGAGCGCTCCTTTAATTCCTCCTGCAATTGCCGCAGCTTTCCCCGATTTTCTCGAAGCGTACGGCTTTCTGCGGCGGGGAAAAGCTTTTCTGTGAATGCCAAGGGATTCTCCTCTTCCTGATGGGAATGCTCCGTGCGTCTTCCCATCCACCAGCGGATCAAAAGACTGACAGGAACCTGGAGCCCTGCCGCACATGCCAGAATAAAACAGACCACCGCCGTATTCTCACCGTGTATCCATGCTCCGATGCCAAGAAACAACAGTCCCAGCATCGCCCAGCCAACAGCCACCCTGTTCCAGAATCGGCGGATCCTTCGGGCGGCCCGCCACGATGCCATCTGTCGTTTTCTCTCATCCTGCTGTTCTCTTTTGGAAGCCGCTGACATTTCGTCGGGATTTTCTGACTCCTCCCTTTTTTGAGGTTCTCTCTGGATGGCCTGCTCTGCCTCCTGGATTTTCTGACGGCAGTTGTTCTGCTCCGACCTTAACAGCTCCATTTTCACCTGCAGCTCTCTCTCCTGCTGCTCCCAGGCGTCCTGCTGGCCTTTTTTCTGCTGCAAAATGTCCTTTTTCTTCTCTTTCAAGTTCTGCATGGCACGAGTCGGATCGATTTCCTCATCCGCCCCTCCCTCATAATTTGCCATATAACTTTGCAATTCCTCGGCCAATTCCTTCCCGGTAACGCTCTTTAGCTGTCCAACGGACACAGTGTTGTCAAAAATCCTCTCCTGAATGCCGCCCAACAGCATCTGCAGATCGCCCTGTTCCACACTGAGGCGTTCTCCATCCCTCATACTGAACAACCGGGAGTTCTCTGTCTCCTTGTAGAAATTGCGCTCCAGATGAAAGACCTTTCCATCGCAGGAAAATTCCATGGATCCGGCGTAATAAGCTGGATTGTCCCAAGGCTCACAGCGATTGTACGAGTCCATCCGGGCAGCCTTGCCCCGCATCCTCTCCACACCGAAAAACATACTGCGGATGAATGTGTGAAGGGTGGACTTACCGCTTTCATTTTCCCCATAAATCACGTTGATGCCGGGATTGAGTAATATTTTTCGCTCCTTTAATTTCCCAAAGTTCTTGATTTCCAATTTTTCTATGATCATAGCTACCTCTTTGTCTGAAGCAGCGCCTGTATTCCATAGTGCAGCGCCGCAAGCTGTGTTCCCTCCGGGGATTCGGGAAAATGACGGATGTATTCCCCGATAACGGTTCCCGCATATTGCCGGCGGAGGGCTTCGATATCCAGAGCCGGTTCTGTGTAATCCTCCACATCCACGATTCTTCCCAGATGCCGTACCCGTTCCAGATTGTAGCGAAGTTTCTCATCCCGATAACCCACCAGGTATATGGAATACGTGTGCTCCTTGCCCGACTCTTCTATGTTCTCCCTGATCACTGCCTCCAACAAGGATTGGGGCATGTGTTCATTGGTTTGGATTTCCAGTGGAATGTATTCCCGCTTCGCGAAGGGACAAAATCGAATCCTGGTGCCTTTGGCGGAAAGGATGCCTTCTACATAGCCATGGCTTCCAAAGTCATTCTGGTCAATGGGTTCTAAGGCTCCTGCATATGCCATTTTGTTTTCTGAGAGGATCTGGGGCTTGTGTATATGTCCCAGCGCCACATAGTCAAACCCGGCAGCTGCCAGGCGGCCAAACTGGATGGGGATATGGTTCTTATCTCCTCCGTGGGCAAGTAAAATATGATTTCCCGGCTCACCTCCCGGGCGCAGATCATCATAACAGGGTTGTGTGATTTCCCGGCTGTGGTAGCTTAGCCCGTAGACGTAGGTCTGCAGTTCCTTCAGATAAACTCGCTTTAGCTCCTGACTCTTGAAAAATGTAACATTTTCATTCCAGGGAAAATCTCTGTAGTAGGAATCTGGTTTCATATAATCGTGATTTCCCACCATCAGCACCACTTGGGTGTGAGGAATGGTGGAAAACAAATAATTTACCTCCTTGAGTTCCCCCTTAAGGGGCTGACGGTGAAACAAATCCCCTGCGATCAGAAGAAGCTCAGCCTGCTCCTTTTTTGCCTTCTCAATGATTTCCCGGAAGCTGTCCCACAGTTCTTCTCCCCGCTGTTGGCTCCAGGTATATTCCTTGTCCGGCTGCGCACCCAGATGCACATCTGCTATGTGAATAAATTTCATGCTTTTCCTCCATACATAAACAATACAATAATGGTTCCGCACCCTTACAGTTACAGGCAAAAACCCATTTAAATTTCCATTTAAGGTCAAAAATCATACATTTCATGCCAATACAACACAAATAAATGATTGATGCTATTTTCTACATGGTATATTTTTTTTGAAAAAGATGCAACAGTTTTGTGATATCATGATACTATATAAACAGAAACGTATAAAC
>CAMQZX010000188.1 GCA_947039785.1 uncultured Lachnospiraceae bacterium
CAGCGTAGTCTCGTGGGCTCGGAGATGTGTATAAGAGACAGAATAAATGCCATGCAGAAAACCCGTGAAATTCAAGGGGGATGTTATGGATTTTCTGCATGGCGGTATTAATCACTTATGCCAGAGAGATTGGGCCTCCTCTTAACTCGCCCGCTTTGTAGATACGGTGAATTGCCACCATGTACGCAGCCATTCTAAGCGGTACTTTCTTCTCTCTTCCAAGTTTTTCCACGTCATCAAATGCCGTCAACATAATCTTTTCAAGCATTCTGTTGATTTCATCCAGATCCCAGGTGATACTCTGTAAGTTCTGTACCCATTCGAAGTAAGATACAACCACACCACCAGCATTGGATAAGATATCCGGGCAAACAACGATGCCTCTGTCATTTAAGATCTGGTCAGCCTCTACTGTAGTAGGACCATTTGCAGCCTCGATAATGAAGTCTGCTTTAATGTCTGCTGCATTCTTCTCTGTAATCTGGTTTTCCAGAGCTGCAGGAATCAGAATATCACAGTCGCATACCAGAAGGTCATCGTTGGAAATATGAGTTACGCCTTCTGCATTGTAGTGATCCAGAGTCTCTCCTCCTTTGATAAATTCGCGGATTTCTGCAATGTTCAGTCCTTCTGCACGATATACACCACCGGTGTAATCGCTGACAGCTACTACTTTCTTATTGCCTTCATAGAAAATCTCAGCAGCGGTACCACCAACATTTCCCATTCCCTGAATGGCAATCTTCATTTCATCCAGATTTCTTCCGAATGCTCTCATACAAGCTTCTGTAATAATTGTCACACCGCGTCCTGTAGCTTCTACACGTCCTACAGAACCACCGATTTCAATTGGTTTTCCGGTAACAACACCCGGTACGCAATGGCCTTTGAACATACTGTATGTATCCATGATCCAGGCCATTACTTCACCGTTGGTGTTTACATCCGGCGCAGGAATATCCTGATCCGGACCAATCATAGGCAAAATACGGGTTGTGTAACGTCTTGTCAGACGAATTAACTCATCTCTAGATAATTTTGTGGGATCTACACGGATTCCACCTTTTGCGCCGCCGTAAGGAATGTTTACCACCGCACATTTGAATGACATCCAAGCTGCTAAAGCTTTAACCTCATCAATGTTCACGTTCTGATGGAAACGGATTCCACCTTTGCATGGTCCAATAATGCTTGAGTGCTGCACACGGAATCCTTCAAACACTTTCACATGTCCATCGTCCATTTTAATGGGTACGGATACCTTCAGCTCTCTCTCTGGATAGCAAATAGTTGCATACTGATCTTCTGTCAGACCTAATAATTCTGCGGCTTCTTTTAATACTGCCAACATATTGTCATATGGATTATACTCTTTTTCCATGTTACCTTCTCCTTTTGCGTTTTGATTCCCCAATTTTTATATAATTAATTTGTACTTTAATATTACGTTCTTATTTTACAGCCTCTAAACCAACTTTTAATGCTTTACAGTTCAGCTCTACGAACTGTGGTTTTACGTTAGCCTTTACAATTGCTTCCCAATCAATCTGCTCCAGTTCCATACCTTTGATAACAGTACCAAGCAGAATTACATTGGCAGCTTTCTCGTTGCCCAACTCTCTTGCAAGAGCAGTAGCATCGATGAAGGTTGCATTAGCACGCGCTTTGATCATCTCTTCTATATCCTGTGGATACTCCTCATCGCCTGTGATTACAGACATAGAAGCAATTTCCTCAGTATTTACTACCATGGTTCCGCCTTTTTTCAGATAGTCCAGGCTGCGGAGGGCTTCCATTTTCTCAAAGGATACGATCATGTCTGCGCTTCCTTTTTCAATAACCGGAGAAGCTACCTTCTCACCGTAACGTACCTGAGAGGATACGCTTCCACCTCTCTGGGACATACCATGAATTTCGCTCATTTTTACGTCATATCCGGCTTCCATCAATCCGATGGTCAAGATCTTGCTGGCGAGGATTGTACCCTGACCGCCTACGCCAACTAATAAAATACTCTTTGTCATGTCTTAATCCTCCTTCACAATTGCATCTTTCTTACAAACCTGGCTACATACATTACAACCTACACACTGTGCACGGTTAATCTGTACTTTCTTATTAGCCGGATCATAAGATAATGCAGGGCATCCAGTCTTCAAGCAAGCTTTACATCCAATACATTTTTCTTCTACAACTTTGTTCTTGGTACGGAATACCTGATCGAACTCGTCTTTGTCTGCCTGAGATAATTTTTTCAGTACACATGGCCATCTTGTAATGATTACAGAAGGCTCATCCAGTGCCAGACATTTATCTAATGTCTCATCAACTTCTTTCAAGTTGTTTGGATCAATGATGTATACATGTTTTACGCCGATAGCACGAACTACTTCTTCAATGGAAATCAAAGTTGCTGGCTCATTCTTAGCGTTGAATCCTGTACCCGGGTTGTTCTGATGTCCGGTCATACCTGTGATACGGTTGTCCAGGATGATGTTTACAGTGTTGCTGTTGTTATATACAGTATTGATCAGGGAGTTGATACCTGTGTGGAAGAATGTGGAATCTCCCAGTACAGTAACGACTCTGCGTCCTGTATCTCCAGTATTGAATACTTTCTGTGCGCCATGTCCAAGACTGAAGGAAGCTCCCATACATACAGCAGAATCCATTGCTTTGTAAGGTGCTCCTGATGCCAGAGTATAACATCCGATATCACCGCTGATCATGATATTTTTCTTCTTGCCCAATCTGTAGAACAGACCTCTGTGAGGACATCCAGCACAGAATGTGGGAGCACGGTTGATCAGTTTGTCTCTGTCAAAGTCGATGGTTTCCGGAGCTTCTGCACCTATGCACTTACGAATCACATCCGGTGTCATTTCTCCGTAGGATGGGAATACGTCTTTGCCGCTGCACTGGATTCCCTGCATACGAACGAACTCTTCGATGTATGGATCATTCTCTTCTAATACATATACTTTATCTACTTTTGCGCAGAAATCTTTAATTAATCCGGCTGGAAGCGGGTTTGTAAATCCAAGCTTCAGATAGGAAGCATTATCACCAAATACTTCTTTTGCATAATAGTAGCAGATGCCGGAAGCAATCACACCGATTTTGGTGTCTCCCATCTCTACTCTGTTAAATGGAGATGTTTCTGTGTATGCACGAAGCTTCTCAAAACGCTCTTCCAGTTTTACACGAAGTACTCTTGCAACTGCAGGAACACATACATATTTGCTTGGATCCTTCTCCCAGTCTTTCAGAGGAACCTCTTTGCGGTCATTAATCTCTACGATGGATTTGGAATGACAGACACGTGTGGTCATACGCATCATAACAGGTGTATTGTACTCTTCACTCAGCTCATAAGCTGCTTTCATCATATCGAGACATTCCTGGCTGTCGGATGGTTCGAACATAGCCAGTTTTGCAGATTTTGCATAATTTCTGTTATCCTGCTCATTCTGAGAAGAAAACATTCCCGGTTCATCTGCACTGACGATAACATTACCAGCGTTTACTCCCATATAAGCCCATGTAAACAACGGATCGGCTGCCACATTCACACCTACGTGTTTCATAGATACGATACTTCTTGCTCCTGCAACGGCTGCTCCGATAGCTGACTCCATCGCTACTTTCTCGTTTGGTGCCCACTCTGCATAAATCTCATCGTAGGTTGCCAGATTTTCCAAAATTTCTGTACTGGGTGTTCCAGGGTATGCAGATGCATGTCTGACGCCAGCTTCATAAGCTCCTCTTGCGATGGCTTCATCGCCTGTCATTAATTTCTTCATATTTATCTTTATGCCTCCTTATCTTTCTCTCCTGTCATATAAGCACACGCTAACAGGGAATAATATTTCTCTTCAAATGTTGCGCTTCTGGAATTCAGTGCGATTGGGCATTTTGCTCCAATTACGCATCCTGCCATTCTTGTATCGCCAAATTCCAGCAGTCCTTTTACCATAATGTTTCCGGTACAAATGTTTGGCACCAGTATAATATCTACCTCACCAGTCACCGGGCTGTCATAGCCTTTGATCTTAGCGGATTCTCCGTTCACTGCCAGGTCGAAGGAAATAGGTCCTTCCAGCAGGCAATCACCGATTTCACCATTCTGAGCCATCTCCTTCAATGCCGCTGCATCCTGAGTCTCAGGCATTTTGGGATTCAAGACCTCGACTGCACATACAGCTGCCACTTTCGGCATCTCATAGCCAAAGCCTTTGAACATATCCACTGCGTTAATGGCGATTGCTTTCTTCTGCTCCAGAGTCGGGTAAAGAATCATTCCTCCATCGGTAACACCAACAATTTTATGATATTTCGGAATATCCAGCAGTGCCACATGGGAAATTGGTTTTCCCTGTCCGATTCCGGTCTCTTTGTTTACTACCGCTTTTAAAAGTGTAGAGGTCTGAAGAAGTCCCTTCTGTAAAAAGTCTGCCTTTCCTTCCCGAATAAGACCAACTGCCGTAGCTGCTGCCTCTTCATCAGTATCTGTGTGGACAATGTCTGTGTCTGCAATTGGATGCTGCAGCTGTTCTCCGATTTCCTGAATCTCATCTTTCTTTCCCACCAGCAAATAGTCTAAAATTCCTTCCTCGTGGGCTTTGAGAACTGCTTCCAATGTATGAGCATCGTGGGCTGCAGCCACAACAACCACTCGTTTTTTGGAACTTCCTACCATACTTCTCAGCTCTTCAAAATTCCGTATCATCCGTATGTTCTACCTCCTTCTCTGATCTTTTTATCTCCTTTGTGCAACTTCGATAAATGAATTATAGCATTTCGCTCTTCCTTTGTATAATTCGCACTGATTCTTATGCAGTTATCAATTTTTTTCATATACCCTAACAGTTTTCGTGAATACTGCATAAAAAAAGAAAGATCTGTTATAAATTTAACACTTCCTTCCGGAAATATGCTACTTATAGCAAACCTTTCGCTGTTATTTTCTCACTATTTTATAAAACCACTTGATAATATGTATTATATTTATTTATTTTCACATCTTTCACTGAAGAGTAGCACAATGTTCCTCCAGAATATCCACGAAACGCTGTGCATTTACACTCAGCTCCTCTTTCTGACGTTTAATCCAGCCCAGACATACCTCAATCTCACAATTCTTCAGCTTTCGAACAACAAATCCATTCTTCTCGTATTCTGGAATATTCCAGTTGTTGCAGTTACTGTAAGCATTCGTCTCATGCATGACACGAATACGGGTATAATTGTCACTGGCAAAGAAAATCATCTGAAGATCATTCAGAGCATGCTCTCCCACCCGAACATGGGTTGTGATGGAAGAATACAAATCGTCACGAGGACGAATAATCGGATAATTCATCAATTCTTCCATTGTCACCTCTTCCTTCTCTGCCAACGGATGCTGCGGACGCATGGCAATATACCAAGTTCCCTTCGCCAGAGGAAAGAATTCCAGCTTTTCCTCCTTAAAAGCACGAAGCATCTCTGTCTTCTGCTCCTTCAGAATCTGTACAATTCCCAGTTCTGTCTCCGCATCAGCTACGGAACGAATAATCCGCTCAATACGGAACTCATCGATGGAAACTTTGTTGTTCATTCCCTTATATTTCTCATAAAATTTCACCAACAGATGAGAATTCAGAAGTGACGGGTAAGCACAAATAGACAGATAATGAGACTGTTCTTCTTCTCTCATCCTGTCAATCAGCTGCATCTGCTTTACAATACTGCTGGCATATTCTTTGAATTTCTTTCCATCCGGGGTCAGAATCGTCCCCTTATTGGAACGAATCAAAAGCGTCACTCCCAAATAGTCCTCCAGGGACTTAATTGCATGACTCAAATTGGACTGAGAGACATACAATTCCCTGGAGGCCTTGTTCATACTTTCCAACTCCGCAATTTTTAAAAAATAATAGATCTGTTGTAAATTAATGTTAATCATTCATCTTGCTCCCTTTAACCGCATATCTGTTTAAAACGCTCTTACAATACCGTCTCGGGAAATGTTCCTGTAAGTTCTAATTGCAGCTCTGCAATTCATCAGTTATGAGACGCCTGATGTGCTGCCCATCCAGTCATTGTGGTCAGTGCACTAGGTTTCCATAAATTCTTTTATAACTTCTCTCATAATTGCCTCTTCTTCCGGCGAGAGCATCTGTCCAAACCTTCCTCTGGTGGCAGCACTCTCCTTGATACACCTGGTGATATGATCTACCATTTCATCCCGTGCCCTGGGAGGTATCTCTTCCACCTGCTTTTCCTCCATGATATCCCTCGCCTGTTCCATATAATCTGCCATGGAGTCAGCAAGCAATTCCTCCCGGTAGCTGATATCCAGAGCTTGTCTCAATAATAAAAGTCCCAACGGAACCATAATTCCCGCATACACATACCGCAGTGCGACTCCATCTCCGGGGCCGCTTCTTGCGTTTAAGATCACGGCAAGTCCCAGAAAAAAGATGCACGCCAGGGACGGATACCATACCCACCGATTCATACGGTGGAGCAACATGTCCCTGCTTTTCCATAAATTTAACCACTTCTCTTTCAGTTGTGTGAGCTGATCTGCAAGCTTCACTTTTCTTTTGTAGGTACGATTCACAATAAACATTCCCAATGCTCCCAGAATTCCGGCACCAATCATACAGTAAAATAAAATTTGCATGTCCAACAGTCTGTCTATCATAAATATCCTCCTCCAATTTTACGCCTCTTGCGAGTTTCTAATACCCACATGCCTTGTCCCATATAGAAATGGCCAGGTTCTATATCGTCCGCCGCCTGCGATGTACTGGTAATGATATTATAATAGATTCATTCCGGGATTTGAACCAGAATCGTTCGTCAAATTCTTGGGAAAATGTACCTGATTACAGACTTTTCACCAATCCTACTGTCAAATTGACACAATGTGCAATGGCACGTTTCTCAAATGTAGGATAGTCCATAGTGGCGCTGTTATCCGCCTTATCGGAAATCGCCCGCAGAATAATAAACGGAATCTCATTTAACCATGCAGTCTGTCCGATTGCAGCACCCTCCATCTCAGTACAATACCCATGGAACTGATCAATGATTCTTTTCTTCTCTGGATCACTGGCCACAAACTGATCACCGCTGACAACCCTTCCCCGATAAGTATTGATTTCCGGATTTACTTCTCTACAAATCTTCTCGCAGAGATCTCCCAGTGTCTCATCCGCGGGGAAAGACAATCTGCCAAGCTGCGGAACCTCGCCAGGCTCATATCCAAAATAGCAGGCATACACATCGTGATGCAACACATCGGTAGAAATCACAATATCTCCAATATCAATTTCCGCCTTCAGAGATCCAGCGATTCCTGTGTTGATGATGGCATCTACCTGGAACAGATCCACCAGAATCTGAGTACATGCTGCCGCATTCACCTTACCCACACCGGAACGTACCACAACTACCTTCTTACCCTGCAAGAGTCCCTGGTTAAAGGCCATACCAGCTTTCTTTATGATGGTAACCTCAGTCATCATCTCCTTCAGCTGCGCCACTTCCTCCTCCATAGCACCGATAATTCCAATACAATTATAACTCATGTTTGTATATCACTCCTTTTTCAAGATAATTCTCTTTGAAAAATATTTTATCATGGAATAATTCGCATTGCCACACAAATTCCTTCCCACAGTAGCATAATCCTGAAAAATCTGCTATAATCTTCACAGTCAAAACAACTAAGACAATTCAAACAATAAATGAAAAGGAGAAACATAAACATGAACGTATATCGTACGAAAGGAGTCTGTTCACAGGCCATCGAATTTGAGATTCAGGATCATAAAGTACACAACGTAAAGTTCATCGGCGGATGTTCCGGCAATACCCAGGGTGTAGCCAAGTTGGTGGAAGGAAGAGATGTGGATGAAATCATCAGCCTTCTAGAAGGCACTAACTGCGGCATGAGAGGCACATCCTGCCCGGATCAGTTGGCTAAAGCGCTGAAGGCTGCAAAATAAGAGTAATTACTGTCTCTTATACACATCTCCGAGCCCACGAGACTACGCTG
>CAMQZX010000189.1 GCA_947039785.1 uncultured Lachnospiraceae bacterium
CCTATGGATAGATTGCATAAACAGAAAATTATTAATTATCATATTTCAAAATTGTATAATCCAAATGTTAGCCAACGCATAAATGACTGGACAAAAAGATTATGTTTCAATAAGGAATTGGCTTTTAGAATCGCAGGAGTTGCTTTGGAATTTAATAAAATTGTATACACAAGTGGAGGTGCTGGCAGGAAGGAATCATGGCCAGAGATTCAATGTTTTCAATGCGAAGAACCGAAGATGTGTTTTTCCGTAGATGATGCAAGTAAAGTTGCAGTTAATCAATTGAAAGGTTTAGTTAATTATGGACCTATAGAACGTCTGAAAAATGGATTAAGTTTGGATAGCATAAAATTAGCAGTTTTAACTCCAGCTCAGACACAGCAAGAAGTCATAACACATTTGGAAAAACTAAAGCAACACTATGTCACAAACTTGAAACAGGAACGGTATTTTTTACCAGAATACTTGGGATTTGGGAAGATATTTAGGCGCGATATAGATATTCCGAGCATTAATGATAACACGAGATTTAGAACGTATAATTTGAATGCGGTAGTAAAATTAGATGCGATTACATTTTATAACGGGTTGACCCGATATATTGACGTGTTTGAAAAAAATCTGATGTCATTTGATGTATTGGTAATATATATTCCGAGCTGTTTGGCACATCTGCGAGAAATAAAAAATGAATCAGTATATTTTGATTTGCATGATTCATTAAAATTATATTGTGCGGACAGAGGAATGGTTGTGCAATTGATTGAGGGAAAATCTGCTATACCTGATAAAAATAATGATTCAGCAAAGATAATGTGGGGGTTATCTACTGGGCTTTATTCTAAAGCAGTTGGACGTTTATGGAAACCTGCAATATATAATAAAAATACTGCTTTTGTAGGGCTTAGTTATGTGCAATCAGTCAATAATGGCGAAAAAATTTCAATTGGATGTAGCCAATTATTTGATGCAGAAGGGAATGGTATGCGGTTATATCTGAGGCCTTTGAAAGATCCGCAGTATATTCAGAAAAATCCTTTTATGAGAAATGAAGATGCCTGCAGATTGATGTTAAATTTAAAAAAATTATATGATGATTCTGTTCCAACATATGACTTAAAAAGAGTGGTAATTCATAAAACAACCTTTTTTACGAAAGAGGAGATGGAGGGAATTACGCGCGGTTTGGCTGGAATAGACGATATCGAATTATTGCAGATACAAGAATTTACACCTTGGAGAGCAATACGATTTAATTCATCTGACATGAAAGACATATCAAAGTTTCCTATTCAGCGGGGAACTGTTATTCAGTTAAATAAAGATACGTTTTTGATTTGGACACATGGAGCTGTACAGGATGATGAGTTGGCTGGAAGGAACATGAATTATTATAAAAATGGTCGAGGGATTCCAGCACCGCTTCTGGTGAAACGGTTTATGGGAAAATCCGATGGAGCAACTCTAGTAAATGAGATAATGATGTTGACAAAGATGAATTGGAATAGTGGGGATAGTTTTTATAAGGTTTTGCCAGTCACTTTGGATTTTGCTAAGATGCTTTCACAGGTAGCAAAGCAAGATGTAGTTATTTATGATAAGCCATATGATTTCAGATATTTTATGTAAAGGCTTATGGTGATAAAAAGAAAGGACTGTACATGCCAAAGTTAATTGATATACCAGAAGAAACGGATGTTGTTGATGTTCGCAAAAAAATGAATAAATTGCTTTCAACAGCACGAAACAGTGCGAAACCAGATAAATGTATCTTATGTGGAAAACCTCAGACAAGTTTTTGCAATTCACATTCAGTTCCGCAATTATCGCTTAGAAATATTGCTGATAATGGAAAAGTTTTGCATGCTTCGTTATTGATAGGAATAGATGTTGTAGATGTTGAAAAAGGGGTAAATAATTCAGGTACATTTCATTTTATTTGCAAAGAATGCGATGGAACTTTTTTTCAAGATTACGAAAATGAGCAGAATTTGAAATCAATACCAACTGATAAAATGCTAGCAGAAATTGCCGTAAAGAATATATTGCTGCAGTTGAGTAAAAGGGGACAGGAAAAAGAGCTTTACCGAGAACTACAGAAACAATTTCATGCGTATTCTAACTTAGAGAATTTAGAGGAAATTAAGGAATTAGACGTAAGAGATTACGAAGAGGAATTACAGTTCCATAAGGATATTGCCGATAACAATATTTCAGGAGGATACCAAATACTATATTGGTCAGTGTTGCCTTATAAAGTTCCGATTGCAACACAGAGTGCTATTGCTCTGTCAAAAGATTTGGAAGGAAATGAAATCAATAATATTTTTGATATGTCCGAGTCAGTAAGAATGCAGTTTATGCACTTAGCAATTTTACCATTAAAGGAAGAAAGCGTTGTCATGGCCTTTTATCATAAAAGGGATAAATTATATAGAAAACTGAGACACCAGATAAATAGCTTATCAGAGCAAAAAATTCTTCAGTTTTTGAACCACATAATATTTGCATATACGGAGAATTATTTTATTTCTAAGACAATCCAATCGGCTATAGAATCAAATGACAAACTAGCAGAATTGGGGCGAGAAAATTCAGGGTATCCTAATTTGGGACTCTTAGGACCAGATAATCTTTTTGGAATAGGCTACCAGCCAGTAGGTATGGATGAGATACCAAATTTTCTGGATCGTGATTGGGCGGTTACCTGAGATCATAGGAATGTTTTTTGGGGATTGAGTAAGGGGTAAAAACTTACCCCATAAGAGGGGGATAAACCTTTTCTCAAAAGGCAATAATTTCGCTATTTAGTATATAGAAATAAATTTCACCGCATGTGGAAACTGTGTGCTTTTTGGAGTAACCGAAAATACAAACCGGATTCTTATGTGAAATTAAGTCTGGATATGGAAGATTATTACAGAATCAAGGATGCTGAGAAAGAAAAAAGTAGGCCATCATAATTTAGAGAAAGTTGTCAATGTGTGGTGAACTGAGCCAAAATCATTGACACGTCATAGATTTTAGAGTAATATATAAATGAATAATTCATTCATAATTGTGCATGGAGGTGAAAAAGTACGATGAACCAGCGAATTCAAGCAATTTCAGACGCAGCAACCAGACTGTTTTTACAACAAGGATATGCGAAAACGCAGATTAGTCATATCGCAAAAGCAGTGGGAGTTTCTGTGGGAACAATCTATCATGATTTTACAGGCAAGAAAGAGATTATGCATTTCATATTAAAGTGCACGGTTGATCCGACCTTTGCCAACCAGGAATTTGAAAGACCGATTACTGATGAATTATTTGGCGGATTAGAAGATGAGATTATCGAAGTTTTTCAAAAATCGGGAAATGATTTTGAAAAATATTTAGAAAGCGGTAAGAGCGAGTATGGTTTTGAGGCACTCATTTCCGATGCATTTGATATTCTTGCCCGGTATGCAGTGGGATGTTTGTTTATTGAGAAGAATCAGTTTGATTTCAAAAATCTTGCCGAACATTACAAAATGTATCGGAAGCGTTTTTTAGATACCATGATTCGTTATATCGAAAGATTTATTGAACAGGGAACCGTTCGTCCATTGGAGCATCTGGAGTTATCCACTACATTGATTATTGAAATTTTGTCCTGGTGGGCAATGGACATCCGGTATACATCTTTTGAGACACGGGATATTCCCTTGGATTTGGCAAAAAAAATCTGTATGGATAATATTGTAACAGCCTATAAACGGTAAATTAGAAGGGCTATAAAAGCCCTCTAATTTTTGCTTACAATATGAATGAATAATTCATTTAGAAAGAAGGAGGAATTTAGATGAAACTGAAAAACGAATTTATGTATGTAATGGTAATGGCTTTATGCCTGCTAGGTTTATCTGGATGTGGTGGTGAAAAATCTCCACAAATGGCAAATGAACTACAATTCTCTGTGGGCGATATTTCAGACTTAACCATTTCTTATGATGAGGAAAAAGTTACATTTTTTGAAAGTGAAAGCGATGAACTGATCATCCGGGAATATATGACGGCAAATAAAAAAAGCTACTATGCAAAAGTAGACCAGCGTGACAGCAGCATCAAAATCAGTGAAGGGGGAAAACCATTCTTTATGAGTGGATTTACACGTTACATTGAGGTTTATCTTCCTACATCCTATGAGGGCTGTCTTACCGTAACAACTACCAATGGGGATATCGATCTGGCTGAAATGGAACTGGGATTATCTACACTTCGGATTGACAGTACATCCGGAAAGGTTGACTTAAAAGGTGCAGAAGCAAAGGTTATCCACTTATCTTCAACGAAAGGGACGTTGAAGATTGGCAGTTTAAAGGCCGATCAGATTAAATTAGAGACAACCAGTGGAAATATGGTGTGTGAGAAATTGGAAGGATATGTGACCTATACATCTACCAGTGGTAATGCCAGGATAGAATCGGCTGTTGGAGGCGGTTCTTATAAAGCAAATAACTCTGGGAAGTTGGACGTAACATATCTGGAGGTGACCGATGATCTTTATTTATTCAACAAGAATGATGATGTACATCTTACACTTCCTGAAGATTTGGCGTTTGAGTTTCAGGCAACAACAAAAAATGGTTCCGTGTCTACAAACTTTCAGGAATCTATCACGGTTGATGGAAGGACAACAAAAGGAACAGTAGGAAGTCAGCCGGCCGTGACAGTTGAAGTGGAAACAAAGAACGGAAATATCGAGGTGATTCAATGAAAAAGCGTATGATTCCAATGGGTCTGTTGTTCATCATGATTCTTTTGATGTGCGCCGCTTTATTTTGGAATGGAAATTATGTTGTGTACACTCTCTCGTATATATTTAGTTTTACCTTCCTGTTCTGTTATGCAGTTTTTTCAGCCACTACGATTTGGGAAAAGATTGCACAGACAATCGTATATGCTCTGATTATGGCAGTACAGATTTTATTTGCAGTTTTGGTTGTCCGGCCGTCAGGAAATGATGAATTGTGCCGCTTATTGGGTGCTGTATTCCTTTTTACGCCATTCCTAGTCAGACAGATATTTTTTCTGAAGCCCGTGAGCAGCACTTGTACCGCCCCATCGCTGGAGGAATGGTCTGCTCTGTCTTATGCACAGTTACTCCATGATAAAGAGGAGATTACCGATAAAATTGTAAGAGCGCAGAAGGCTGGCAGAGCATTGTCAAAAGGGCAGTTAAGGGGAATAATACAGGCTCTGCCGCAGCATCGCAGCTTTTCTTATGTGAATAATGGCAGCCTTACCAGAGAATATTTTGAGAAAGCACAGTCCTCATTAAACGATGGTTATCTTTACCTGGTTCTTACCAGATCCCAAAGTGCGGCGAGCGAGGTGATCGGGCTTTTCACGAAGAAACAGTATAATCATATATCCCTTTCTTTTGACAGAGAGCTGCTTACAGTCATTAGTTATAATGGCGGAGAACGAGTGGAACCGCCGGGGCTTAATCCGGAACTGATAAAAAGTCTGGCAGGGCGGGCAGGAGCTTCGGTTATGGTATACCGCCTTGCGACCAGCTATGAACAGAAACGCATGATACTGGATAAAGTATATGAAATCAATACGGAGGGTAGTGCCTACAATCTATTAGGATTGCTGTTTAAATTTTCATATCAGCCTAATATTATGTTTTGTTCCCAGTTTGTTTACTCTATGCTGGAGATGAGTGGCATGAATTATTTTGAAAAGAATGCAGCCCATGTTACACCAACAGATTTCGTAGAACTGGATTATTACAGAAAACTTGAGTTTGTAACGGAGATTACGCTACATAGGGCAGATTCAAGGCAGGGAGAAGATATCAATGAATAAGACTCATAAAAAAGCAATCCTATCTTGTATCCTTGTTGCAGTTTTGGTAATCGCTCTTACTTTGATGCTGTTTCCTTATTTTGAACAGTTAGCAGAGCCAGCATATCAGGAAAAAATCCAGGTATGGGTAGATAAAATGGGGGTTGTTGGGTTATTGACAATTTGGGGAGTACAGATTTTACAGGTTGTAATAGCCTTTATTCCCGGTGAACCCGTTGAAATTTTAGCGGGCGTCCTATATGGGACAATCGGGGGAATGGTTATCTGTTTAACTGGATGTATGGTTGCCTCCATATTTATTTTTGCTTTGTCAAAGCATTTTGGGAAACGTATCTTGTATTTTCTGTTCGGGGAGAAAAATGTACAGAATTGGAGGTGGCTGCAGGATAGCTCAAAATGCGAATTGGTAACTTTTCTTTTATTTCTTATGCCGGGAACTCCGAAAGATATGTTGACCTATGTGGTTGGGATAACAGAAATGGGAACGGGAAAGTTTATTTTATTGACTATGCTTGCCCGTATTCCATCGACACTGTCATCAACAATGATTGGATCTTCCATGCGGCAGGGAGAATGGGAATTATTTACCGTGGTATTTCTGATTACCGGAGTCATTGGATTTGTCGGTATTACATCGAAGGACAGAGTAGTTTGTTTCTGCCGGAAAGAAGTGAGACAGGAAACAAAAACTTATACAAAGTGTGAATGTCTGGATTTTGTTGAGGCAGCTCATTGGGGTCGGGTTTATCCCGTGATGTACTGTCATATGGAAATTGAGGGAAAGTTTGATATTGAGAAGCTGAAAAATGCAGTACAAATATCCAGTGAATATATTCCTGAGATTTTATATTCCTATGATTTCAAGCATAACCGATTTGTTAATCGGGGATTTTCATTGGAAAATGTCATTCAAATGGATACATTTCATTTTGAGGATCATCCCGTGTGGGATTTAAGCAGTCAGCCACAGCTTAAAATTATCGTTCTCCGTGGTGAGGAAAGTAAGATTATTTTTTGTATGAGCCACATATTGTCTGATGGAGCAGGTTTTTTACAGTATCTTTATCTAGTGACTGCTCTGTACAATGGGGATTGCCTGGAAGAATTAAGAAATAACCGTGATATATCAGGACTGTTACAAGGGATTTATGTTCAACCTCGCACAGAGCAGACAAAATATGCAAAACTCAAAACGGTAGAACCTTTGCGGCTTCATAGCGTAGAGAGAAAATATTATTTGGCAAAATCCACAATATCTTCTGAAGATTTTCAAAGGCTGTATAGAAAAGCAAAACAATGTCATGCGACACTGAACGATGCTTTTATGACGGCATATGCCAGAGTGATTGAAAAAATTCAGCATAAGGATCAAGTAGTAATTTCCTGTCCGGCCGATTTGCGTAGGTTTCAGAAAATAGCTGGTATGGAGTTGACTGTAGCAAATATGACTGGCATGTATAGGAATATTGTAATAGACTGCGCCCCTCAATATGATTTTACAACGATACTTTCGCAAGTACATATTGAAATGGAATTGCAAAAATCACGATTTCGATGCTTTAAGGGGATACAGATATTAAACAGAAGCTATCGCATCATTCCTAATTCTATTTTGGAAAAGATTATAAGGGTAATGTATCGGCTGCCTTCTGTTTCTTACACAAATATTGGAGTGATTGAACATGAAAAACTGTTCTTTCAGGAATGTAATGTAAAGGAGTGTATGATTACGGGAAGTTATCGGCAGTCTCCAGACTTTCAGTTGACTATCAGCAGCTTTAGGAACATATGCACGTTGAATTGCACTTTGATTGGGGATGAGGAGACGAAAATAGCAGCAGAGAATGTTCTTCGTCAAGTTACAGCAGAATTACTGGAATGGGTGGATAATAACTAAAAACTACTGGTATTATTTTTGGTCGCATTGTATCAAGCGATTTTTAAAATGGAAGATGGCATATATGGGAAGTTTTGATGATGGGATGTATTTTTTATCATCTTGGGCGCTGTTTTGAGAGTAGAACTTAGTTAAAGATTTTTAATTGTAACAACAGTTTGATTGAAATGGCAGAGGATAGAGATATGGGGATTTACTTCACTATGTCTAGGATGCAACAGGAAGGGAATGTAAAGTGGATGCACTATTTATTATGATGGAAGAAGTCCATGAGG
>CAMQZX010000190.1 GCA_947039785.1 uncultured Lachnospiraceae bacterium
ATGTTCTGAGTTATAACATATAAATTCTTAACAAGTCTTTAACTTTTGACGAAATACAAAAACGTATAATGCAGTTACCAAAATAAAATAAGCGGAGCAGTTTAAATTGTTGAATTTTCACTTTCTGTTTTCCTCCCGTTTTCTTTTATCAGCCGGCTTTTTCGCATCCTTTGGTATCAGCCACAAACGGCTGAATTTTGCCACGCCGGGTATACGGTTTTCCTCACATAGCTTTTGCACCCGTCTTTCTGAAATGCCCCATTTTTTCGCTACTTCCGGGGCAGAAATATACTCTATCATCTTTATTCACCCTTTCATTCAATTCTATCAGTATAATTATATTCGTCTAACCGAATAAATACAAGATTCTTTTTGTATATATAACAAAGATCTAACAAACATCATTCATCTTTCTTATTCAAAAGCAGCATTAAGAAAAGCCCTGCATTGCACAGAGCCTTTCTAATCTTTGTTTAACCGCTAACTACCGTCTGATTTCTGAACGGAACCGATATTACAGACATATCCCCCGCTGCTTTGGCAAAATCGGCTTTTCTCCCAATAAGTTCCGACTGTTTTTCTTCCGGCAGACTGTCAAATACTTCCTCATAATGGATTTCTTCCAGTTTCATTTCCTTTGCCATCAGATACAGCTTTGTATTAAGCCATTCCTCCCACAGAGCATCAAACAATTCCTCACTGTCGGTATATGTTTCATCTTCAGCAAAACCGCTTGACAGCTCATAGTATTTCAGCATGACAAAGCCATACCTGTCTGCATCAAGCACCATGATCTCTGCCATCTCGTACAGTTCCGTAAACGCATCAGCTACTTTCCTGCATTTTTCCCGTTCTTCCGCTGTGATATAAATCCGTTTTTCCATAGTGTTTTACCTCTTTCCTTATAAAATTTTACCATATTCATTTTATAAGAACCACCTTTGCACACCAGCTTCTTGCCTTTTTTGCTAAAACCCACTTTACTAACAATTCACTTCTGCAAATTTAGGGGCAAATTCCCCAAGTGCAGTCCTTCCTGCTGTTTGTTTTACCGCCATGCTGTATTCCTCCTATAGCATTGATGAAAATATTCTCATAATTTCTCCGACAATCTGCCCGCCTCGGAGCGATTGGTGGCCATTCCTGCATACTTCATCCCATAAAGCCCTGCAAAACGCTTCATAATATATTCCCCGGCCTCCATCATCCACTTTTCCGGAGCTGCTCCCTGAAAGAGAAAATACAGCACCTTTCCCGATAAAGCTCCTTCCTCTACCAGACCATAAAAGCGATCCAGCATATTGCGCACAGAGCCGCAGATATTGTGCCAATACAGCGGGGAGCCAATCACAATCACTTCCGACTCCTTTATTTTTGCAATAACCTCTCCGAGCTGGTCATCCGGGAAGTCCTGCCCGTAGCTGCCGATCCGGTAATCGGTCAGATTCAGCGTTTCATAATCCCTGCCCTTCAACAATTCTTTTGCAAGCCCCGCTGTATTGCCGTTTTTATTCGGGCTGCCGTTGATAAATACAATGCTCATTTTGATCTTCCTCCTTTATCATGCAAATCACTGTTCCCTGTTCCAAAAAAAGCTAAGTCCATTGTAGGTATATTCATCACTGGCTATCCCATCGTGAACATATCCCTCCCGTTCCAAAAATGACAGATTCCCATCCGCCTCATTGCCGGCAAAACGGAATGTGCCATCCGAAACACTCCCCATTGCCATGATCTGCGCCTTAAATGCACTGTACGCGAAATCATCCGTGCCAGAAGCAGCGAATATAAAGAAATCATCAGAATCATGACCGGATTCTTTTACCAGTTCCGCCATGTATTCGCCGTCTGTGGAGTAGCTTCCGCTCATAGGCATAAAATACCGGAAATAATCAAGCGCATACCGGAAAGTACACCATGTATTGACAGAACCCATTAAAAAACCGCCAAATCCTCTGTGATCGCGGAACGCTTTTATGCCTTCCAACGAGGTATTCTCCGCATAAGTACTGTATTTACCTTCCACCGCTGGAATCAGGTCATTTACCAACTCATTGTGAAACTGGTCTGTCAACTGAAGCGCAAGGCTGTAATCCCCGCTGTCCTTGCCGCTTGTATTATTATAGGTCGGTAGGACGATAATAAGGGGCTGTATCTTCCCATCTTCTATGGCATGGTCGATCACATACTTAAAAGAGCTCGGGTTTTGGTCTGTTCCCATAACCGTTGTTTCATTGCTCCATCCGCCATGACTTAAATAGAAAACATTATATTTCTGATCTTCTGAATAGCCATAAGGCAAATACACCCACGCCTCTTTTGTCAGTTCCTGCGTCCGTTCCTCATAGGAAAAGGATTCCCACGTCTGATAGGTCAACTTTTCCAGCATTCCCGGATGTTCCGAAGGGCTTTTATATTCAGCCGGTATATATTCCAGTTCCTCCGGTACAGTTCCGCTTAGGTCGGTTTTGTTGCCCTCTATCTGCATATTTTCTGCCCCCGCTGGTATTCCATCTGTATCCGATTTCAGATTGAGGCTTTCCGCCCATTGCCTGATTTTTGCTTCACTTTCCGCCACATCATTTCTGGAAAGAGAAAACGTATTTTCTCTTATAGCTGCGTCGGGCTGCAATTCAGAAATCGTATTTCTTGTGTCGGAAAAACTACTGCCGCCATGTGTCACAAAAGGAATGATCGTTTTGGCTCCGAAGTCATATTCCTCCAAGAACGAATATACCGGCATAGGCAAATCTCCCCACCAATTCGGGTATCCTAAAATGATGGTATCATATCGTTCCAGATTTTCGATATGGCCCGCAAGCTCCGGTCGCAGATTTTCCTCCTGTTCATCTGCGGCCTAATCTACTAACGGATCATGGTCTAAGGGATAATCCTGCACGGTTTCTATTCGGAACAGATCGCCGCCCACTGTTTCCTGTATAATCTTTGCAACAAATTCTGTATTTCCCTGCCGCTCCCCATCTCTTACCACAATGCTTGCACCGGAAATGGCATCCACGCCGGAAGTATCTACATCTTCCGGCATGGAAAAGTAAGCAATTAAAACGCGGGAACCTGTACTTTCATTTTTCCCCGGATTCCCCTGTATAGGGGAATCCATGCCCGCCTGTGCAGGTGGAGCCGTACTGTCTGATACAATGCTTTCTTCCGGCAAGGATTGTTTTTCTTCCTTTTTTCCACAAGCGGCCAGTGTAACAATCATTAACACACTTGCGAGAACGACTATTATTTTTCTCATAATCTGGCTCCTGTTCTATAATCCTAATCCTTCTACCCATGACCGGACTGTTTCTTCCGAAGCTCCTGAGCGGAAACGCTCACCTTCCAGCCATTCCCCGGTTCCGGCCATTTCTTCAAGCAGTTCGCCGCTTTCACCCAAACCGGAGCTTGCGGAAGTGCAGAAAGGTATCACAGTTTTTCCTGTAAAGTCATTCGCCTTTATGAAACCATCCACAGGCCACGCAGCAATTCCCCACCAGATCGGGTATCCAATAAACACTGTATCGTACTCGTTCCAATTATCCACCGTATCAGATACAAGCGGGACATCTCTTTCATCCTCATTGTCATGCTCTCTGGATACGCGGCTGTCATCATCCGTCCAGTCAAGGTCAGCATTTGTATAGATTTCTGTTGGCACAATCCCAAATAGATCTCCACCCGTAGCAGAAGCAATATAATTTGCAACCTCCTCCGTATTCCCGGATGCCGAATAATAAACAATCAGCGTTTTTCCACCCTTACTTTCCACATCAGTATCGCCAGTGTTATCCTCGCTTTCTGCTTGGCTGGCAGATGGCGTTTCAGAAGGCTGCTCCGTTTTCTCTGGCTCCGACGTAGTCTCACTTACCGGTTCCGAAGAAGGTTCTGGCGTGGTATCCTTTGTCTGCTGACTATTGCCACAGGCCGCAAAACTGAATACAAGTAATAGACTCATTAAAATAGCAGTTATTTTTTTCATAATTGTTTTCTCCTTTTTACTTAATTAAAACATTCTTTGAAAATTCCCAATATTTCTTTATGGGTCAGCTTCTTATAGCTGCCGGGAACAATCGCACAGGAATCCGCAATCGCTTTCAAATCCGTGTTTTCATCCACACCTAACTCCCGCAGGTTCACAGGCAGACCAATCTCCAAAATAAAATCTTCCAGCGCATTGATACCGGCACGGGCAATTTCCTCGTCCGTCTTTCCTTCCGCAGAAATTCCCCATACATTCTCAGCAAAACGCTTAAACTTTGCCAGCCCCTCCTTATAGATATGACGATAATAAACCGGATGCAGTACCGCCAGCCCCGCGCCATGATTGCAGTCTGTATAAGCTCCAAGCTGGTGTTCCATCTGGTGGCATTGAAAATCTGTCCTCTTTCCCAGCTTGATGATCCGATTTTCCGCCATTGTTGCGTCCCACATAAGGTTACTTCTGGCCGTGTAGTCCTCCGGGTTCTGAATCGCCGCCCGCAGATTACGGATCACATTCCGCATAAGCGCCTCGGCAATGTCGTCGGAAACATTGTCCTCGTCCGGCTCACTGAAATAGATTTCCATGATATGCGAAAGAATGTCAAAGCTGCCGGATACCATCTGGAATTTAGGAACGCTATAAGTATAGGTCGGGTCAAGCAGGGCGAAGCGCGGATTGCATTTCGGATAATCCCGCCCGGTCTTTATTTTCAGTTCTTCGTTGGTAATGACAGCCCCGCCATTGCACTCGCTCCCGGTTCCCGCTACTGTGATGATCACACCGAGCGGTAGAGGATCAAAATCAAAAATACCGGAACGCGCCCAAAAATCCGCCCATACATCCCCCTGATACCGAGCGGCAATGGATACTGCCTTACAGCAGTCCATAACCGAACCGCCGCCAATACCGAGAATCAGTCCCACATTGTTTTCCTTTGCCAGCCTTGCACCTTCCAGCACTTTCGCATAGTGGGATTTACCATAATGCCCGGAAACTCAACAATATTTTTCCCCGCTGCTTTCAGGATAGCTGTTACCTCGTCATAAACACCGTTCCGTTTAATGGAGCCGCCGCCGTATGCCAGCATGATCGTATCGCCATATCCTTTTGTCAGACAGCACAGGTATTCCTTTACACACCCTTTCCCGAAAAACACCTTCGTTGCGTTTTCAAAAATAAAATTGTTTATCCTCCAACTTGCAATACCATCATTTTTCCCCACACATACAAAGGTTGGCGGGTCGCTTTCTGTATAATCGCTATGTCCGGTATATTGCATAATAACCGCATCGGGACGGGGCAGTTCATTTCCCCCAAAAGCAGCCGGACAATAAGAGCCAAGCCACGCCGCCATCCTTGCGCCTGCGGAACCTCCCCACACAGAATAACAATCGGTATCTACTTCAAGTTCCTCTGAATGTTCAAAAATGAAGCTGACTGCTCTCGCTAAATCTTCACAGGCCGTCTGCGCTCCGGGTCGGTAAATCAGGGCAAAAGCGTTATATCCCATTTTGGATAATTCCAGAGCGTGGGGAAAGCTGTCCTGCATTGCCCCCACATACGCAAATCCCCCGCCTGCATTACAGACAGCAAATTTTTCTCCGGAATTTCCTTTGAAGAAGAACAGTCCTGTATCCTGTTTTGCCGGGTTAGCCGTCTTTTCTTTATCAGCATAAATATCATAAAAATAGGTTTCTCCGCCGCATGATCTCTTAGATAATTTGCAATCTCTACCGTCTTTTCCGGGTCAATATTGCAATACCATGTGAGCCGGAGTGTTCCCAAAGTGTCTCCGCTGTAATATCTATTTTCCGAAGGAAAATTTTCTACTGGAAAAATCAGCCTGCCATGCTCTCCAAAAACCGGATCAGATAGTACCTCGGCTATCTTCGTATCTGTTGTATACGGTTCATTTATCTGCGTTCCTGTCTGCACAATTCTTTCTACTCCTTCGGTTTGCTGCAAAAGGCTTTCTGTTGTTTCTTCCTCTGTTTCTATATCTGTAACATTCCCGGAGGTGTTATCTGTGCCACACCCTGTAAAACAAAACAACAGACAAATAAACACAGCGGCACAAGCAGTTTTTTTCAATTTCATCACCTCCACGAATATTGGTTTGACATCAAACCCGATAAACCGTTTCAAAGTTTTTCTCGGTAGAACATAGCCTTTCTTGCTGTTTGTGTTTTCATTATAAAAAAAGCAATACCTCAAGAGAAGTCTCGCTTTGTTCATCAGTTTATACCCAAAGGTTATAATTACTTTTCTTATTCAATTTACAGCCATTTGTGCCGCTTCTAAAAATTTCTTTACTGTTTCTGATGGCTGGGGAGAATGGAGCAGGCCGAACGGGATACTATGCTCCCATTCAACCGGAATCACTTTCAAAAGCGGATGTACGTTAGCCCACCCCGGAATTGCCAGCAAAACATCATTGCTGTTCTCGCATCGGTTGAAAGCCTCCATACTGTAAAAGTCAAAATCCACAATATGTATCTGACTGTGGTTCTGCCAGATGTCATCCCGAAGCCTGTCTACATAGTTACTCCAATCACGGCGCATCAGCATCAGTTTCTCTCCATAAAGGTCTTTTATTTTCAGCTTATCTTTTGCAGCAAGCCGGTGATGGATAGAAACCGCACAGCAAAACGGCTCGCGGGATAATGGAAGCCCAGCACAGTGCCGCAAATCCAACATGGTTTCATCAAAAATACCGGCAACCACATCTATATTCTTACCGAGGTTAGCCAGAATTTCTCTGGCATTTTCCGGCGTATTCTCAAAAGGAATAATCTGGAATTTCAAATCCGGACAATGTTCCTGTATCTTTGGCCATAGTTGCATTAAGAGCTGGGCTGGTGTCATAGGTGAGCTGCCAATCCGAATAACGCTCACATTATCCTGCATGGCGTTTTTTGCCCTTGTAATGGAATCGCGGCAATACTGGATAATATATTTTGCATCCTGATATAACGATTTCCCGGCCTTCGTTAAAGTCAGCCCCCTATGCGTCCGTTCAAATAACTTTATACCTAATGAATCCTCCAAAAGATTGATTTGCTTAATAACTGCCGTTGGAGTAATATAGGATTCTTCTGCGGCTTTATTAAAACTTCCGGCATCTGCCACACGGACAAATGTGTCTAATTGTGGATTATACATGAAATATTTCCTCCCTTATTCCACTTTTTCGCAGAAACAGATAATCATACAATTTGACTATTCTTATCCGTATTCTAATATTATATGTATAAAAACGAACAGATTCAAGTTATGTATTTTGAAACTTTTGTGAATAAAAGACTCTTGATAGTGTTTTATACTGTCAAGAGCCTTTGTCTTTACTTAATTTCTTTTTCCCATCCTAATTGTAAAATCAAATCTTGTTTGTCATCTCAAGGCTCTTTCTAAAATGGTGTAGTAGTGGTGTAGCAAGCGCCTTCCTAGTCAAAAAATTCTTGAATCTACAAGCTTTTTCAGGATGCTTCAAGATATTGCCGTGCAGATGAAAAGTACTTTTATCATAATTTTCTCCTTCATTATTTGATAAATATCATATGGTTTTGCTAGGTATCCCGGTCTTCTACAGCCTCCGTTGAAAATGTATGTAAAAATGCAACTTGTAGCAAAACTTTACAATATACAGACGTCAATCATAGTAGAACCATTAGTTGATTACTATTTAGCTCGCCCACAGCACTTTTTATATTTCATCCCACTGCCACATGGACATATATCGTTAGGATATATCTTCTTTCGACTCGGTCTAGGCATTGTAATTCCATTTTGTCTTCTTTGTTTCTTTACAAAATCAACAAACTCTCTTAATTCTCTATCAGAAAATCCGTCTAAACTATGATTTTTATATTCTAATTCTTCTACATAAATATTTACTATTTTTCCTGCATTGTTTAATTCCAACCATATAAACCAGCAATTATCATATTTCTGTCTCTTATACACAT
>CAMQZX010000191.1 GCA_947039785.1 uncultured Lachnospiraceae bacterium
TACTAATACCTACCGTTTTTTCTACTTTATGATATTTACTTTTTCCAAAAATTTTTCTAAAATCTTAGCAAATAAAATAAAAATATATTCATTTCGCCCAAAGTGATTATTTAGAAAAAGGTACCTGGCATACACTGCACAGGCACCATCTTCGTCAACAAAATACGTTTTTTTATACACAGGTAAAGCAACCATCAACCACAATATCTGTTCCTGATGTAAAAGATGCGGACTCTGAAAGCAAATATATAACTGCACCGCAGAGTTCTTCCGGTTTTCCGTATCTTCCATATGGTGTAAGATCCATCCATCTGTCCTGCCAGTCAGGATTCACATGGCAAGTCAGCTCTGTGTACATATAACCGGGGCTGATACAGTTCACACGAATTCCATCTTTACAGTATTCAACAGCAAGAGATTTTGTCATCTGAATAACGGCAGCTTTGGACGCATTGTAAGACGCCTGCTCCTGAGGCCAGTTAACAATATGTCCGGACATGGAAGCTGTATTACAGATTGCGCCTTTTTTCCCTTTACTTTTCAGATATCTGGCAAATTCAGATGCCATATAATATTCTCCATTTAAATTGACATTAATAACCTTTGCCCACTCTTCAGGGGCCACATCATATGCCGATTTATGAATAACAATTCCAGCATTGTTAAACAGATGGTCCAGCCCATTCATCTCGGCATCTGCCTTTTCAATTGCTTCTTTTACCTGCGTTGGATTCGTTACGTCCACACAATAAGATGCAGTTTTCCTTCCAGTGGCTACAGCAATCTCCTCGGCAGCCTCTTTTGCTTTTTCTCCCTGCATATCAAAAATAACAATATCTGCTCCAACTTCTGCCATGCGTGTCGCAACTACCTTGCCAATTCCCTGAGCTCCACCGGTAACTACAACAGTTTTTCCTTCCAATGAAAAAAGTTTTTCTAATGCGTTCATAGTTTCTCTCCTTTGCATTTAAGTGTCATTTAGGTATGTCGTTATGTTATAACATTATTACTTCTTTGTCAATATATTGCTTCTCTTTTTTATCTATTGACAACATGTCGTATCTGCATTACAATGTTGCTATGTTATAACATAATAAAAATATATTTACAATGAAAGGAAGGACAGCGATGAAAAATGTATATGAGAAGGCAACCGCTCCGACTATATACTTTATCGGAGTTACTACAAAACAATCCTCTATTATGAAAGTATTCCCGAAATGGGCAGAAGCTCTCAACCTTAAAAATGCTGTTATCAAAGGGATTGATTTCGCTCCTCATTCTTCTGCAGAAGAATATCGGGAGGCAGTGAATTTTATCAAAAATGATCCTCTTTCTCTGGGTGCGTTGGTAACCACACACAAAATTGATCTGTTCAACACCTGCAAGGATCTGTTCGAATATATTGATCCTTATGCTGAGAAATTAGGAGAAGTTTCTTCAATTTCCAAAAAAGGCAGCAAACTATGCGCCCATGCCAAAGATCCTATCTCCAGTGGCCTGGCCCTTGAAAATTTTGTTCCGGAAAACTATTGGAAAGAATTTGATGGAGATATCTTACTTCTTGGAGCCGGCGGAAGCACTTTGGCAATGTCTGTATATTTTGCCCAGGAAAAGCACGGAGATAATGTTCCGAACAAAATCATTATTGCAAACAGAAGTACCCCAAGGCTGGAATCTGCGAAAGAAATCCTAAATGGCATTCATCCAAAAATTGAATTCGAATATATTCATAATCCTACGCCGGCGGATAATGACAAGACTTTGGCTTCCCTTAAACCCCACTCTCTGATTGTGAATGCAACCGGACTTGGTAAAGACGGTCCCGGCTCACCGCTCACTGATGATTGTGAATTTCCAGAAGACAGCCTTGTATGGGAAATTAACTATCGCGGAGATCTAGTGTTCAAACGTCAGGCTGAAGCACAAGCTGAGTCAAAGCATCTTCATGTTGAGGATGGCTGGACTTATTTCATCCATGGATGGACCCAAGTAATCGCAGAAGTATTTCATGTGGAAATCAAAGGAGAATTACTCAAAAGACTAAGCGAAATAGCAAAATTATAGGAGATATTTATGAACAACTTTAATTGGGACAGCAGTTTTCTTGTGGATTTTAACCTTCAATCTGGTTTTTCTAAAACAGCAGAAACCACCAAAAGATATCTTTCTCAAATGAAAGATATGTATTATGACACTGAAGCTGCTAAAAAAATTTTAGAAACACAAGATCCACTTATTTATGAATTTCATGAGCTTGGATGCCCGGAAAGAGCCGGAGATCTTGCATTTGGAACTACAATTCTGTATCCAGGAACCATTGGAAATGAGTATTACATGACCAAAGGACATTTTCACACAATATTAGACACCGCCGAAGTCTATTATACGTTGGATGGAGAAGGCTATATGGTAATGGAAAATCCGGAAGGGGATACTCTTGAACTTCCACTGAAAAAAGGGGAAGCCATCTATGTTCCCAGACGCTATGCTCATCGTTCTGTGAACACAGGCAGCACTCCTTTAGTAATGTTCTATACATTTGCCGCTGATGCGGGACATGATTATGGAACTATCGAGACCAAAGGATATCACAAATTAATTGTTGAACAAAACGGCAAACCTGCTGTTATCGACAATCTTCATTGGAAACAAGACGTCTAAGGGATATAAGCCATGAAAGAAATTATAACCGTTACCGGAACTATCGCATCGGAGGAGCTTGGTTTCTGCCAGTGCCATGAACACATTGCAATGAGCAAAGGAAAATCTTTTGAAATCAATCCAGCTCTTTGTATTGACGATATGAGTAAAAGCTATGAAGAATTAAAACGATATCAGTCTCACGGTGGGAAATCTTTGATCGATGCACAGCCATGCGGCTGTAATCGTATGGCTTCAGAATTGTATCAGCTTTCCATACAATCTGGTGTACATATTATTGCATCCACCGGATTCCACAAATTGCTTTTCTATCCATCTAATCACTGGATACATACAAGCTCTGTATCCGACCTGGAGGAACTGTTTGTAAAAGAGCTGACAGAAGGTATGTTTGTGGACGGCGATGATGCATCTCCTCTCAGGCAAAGCAATATCAAAGCAGGTATTATTAAAACAGCTTACGATACGGAAAAATTAAGTCCCCGTTATCAAAAATTATTTCTGGCTGCTGCAAGAGCGTCAATCCGGACAAATCGGATAATTATGATTCATATTGAACAAAATACAGACCCCAGGCCGCTTCAGGATTACCTTCTTAATCTGGGAGTTGCACCAAAGGACTTAATCTTTTGTCATATGGATCGTGCATGTAAGAGTTTAGAAATACACAAAGAGATATTAAAAGGCGGTTCGTATCTGGAATTCGATACCATCGGACGTTTCAAATATCATAGCGACCAGCATGAGATTTCCCTCTTTTGCACACTGATCGAAGACGGTTATCAGGAACAATTGCTCTATTCTCTGGACACAACCAGAGCAAGACTTAAGGCCTATGAATCTGCGGCCGTCGGACTGGATTATATCCTGACTACATTCAACCAACTTTTACGCGCTGCTGGAATAAGCGAAAGAATCATTCGTCTGCTTTCTGTAGAAAATCCGGCGCGCGTACTTACACAATAATTTCAGAATTATCAATAATAAGGAGAACGAAAGCATGAATTACTATACCGATCTATTGGCACAGGTTGCAGAAAAAAAGATTGTACCAGTTGTTAAACTGGACCGCGCAGCCGATGCAAAACCTCTGGGAGAGGCCTTATGCCAGGGAGGCCTTCCCGTAGCAGAGGTTACTTTCCGCACCGATGCCGCCGAGGAATCTATACAGATTATGAAAAAAGAATTTCCTGAGATGATGGTAGGAGCAGGTACCATTGTTAATGTGGAGCAGGCAAAACGTGCACAGGGTGCCGGTGCATCCTTTCTGGTATCTCCCGGCATCAGCCGTAGTGTGGTCGAATTTGCCCTTGATAACAAATTACCTATATTTCCCGGAACCTGCACCCCTTCCGAAGTCATGATTGCAATGGAATATCAGTTGCCACTGGTTAAATTTTTCCCAGCTAAGCAATATGGAGGATTGGACACCATAAAAGCACTGGCAGCCCCATTTCCCAGCATGAAATTCATGCCAACCGGCGGCATCAACGCATCTAATATTTTAGATTTCCTTGCTTTTAATAAAATTGTCGCTTGCGGCGGAAGCTGGATGGTAAAAGACAGCTTGATTACCTCCGGAGATTTTGCCGAAATTACACGCCTAACCGCAGAAGCAGTTTCACTGGTTTCCAAATAACAGGAGGTTGATGATACGATGAAAATATTGGTAACACCTACGTCTTTGCAGCCCGGAAAGGGTTCGAAAGCATTAGAACAGTTAAAAGTTTTCTCCGAAGATCTTGTATTTAACGAATTAGGCAGACCTCTGTCTGAGGATGAACTCATCCCCCTGTTAAAAGATTGTGACGGATATATCGCCGGACTTGACTTCATCACAGAAAAGGTTATCAACTCCTGTAACAATCTAAAAATCATCTCCCGCTACGGAGCCGGTTATGATCGTGTAGACATTGACGCGGCCAGGGATAAAGGAATCCTGGTATCCAACACTCCGGGAGTAAACGCAGAAGCAGTCGGTGAACTGGCATTTTCATTGATTCTATCTGTAGCAAGAAAGATTCCTTATCTGAATGCTTCCACTCTGAACGGCGGCTGGGTTCGTTCAACAGGAGTAGAACTTAAAGGCAAAACCATGGGAATCATAGGCCTTGGGGCTATTGGCAAAGTGGTGGCAAGATGTGCTAAGGGATTCGAAATGAATGTAATTGCTTATGATCCCTATATTGACGAAAGATACTGCAGCGAACACACCATCAGAGTATGCTCTTTCGATGAAATAATCAAACAGTCTGATATCATCAGCCTTCACCTTCCTCTTATAGACTCCACAAAACATCTTATCAACAAAGAGGCCATCTCCAAGATGAAACAAGGCGCTATTTTGATCAACACCTCACGGGGAGGTATTATTGATGAAGACGCTGCATACGAAGCATTAAAGTCCAATCATCTCGGCGGACTTGGCTTAGACGCCTTTGAAACAGAGCCTCCAACCAACTCTCCCTTATTTGAGCTGGATAACGTAGTCGTAACTCCTCATACCGGGGCCCATACAAAAGAGGCCACTGACAATATGGCAAAAGCGGCTATACAGAACTTAATTGATGTTCTCAGCGGGAATGACTGCCCATTTGTTGTAAACAGATAATTATCTCAAAGGTTCATATATATTTACTGTCTACCTAAATAACATCCTTCATGGGTGAAACAAGATTACAGCTTCCTTCATTTTCTACTGTAAGTCATGAATCATTTATATGCTATGGACCGAGAGAGATACATTTCCAAACTCATGAGATGCCAAAAAGAGCTGCTACAGAATTTTGTAGCAGCTCAAAAAATTCTCATAAACAGTCAAAGTTTGTTATATGCAGACTTCTTATACACATTTCGCTAATTTTTTAAATGTATCCTCCAGCGCAAAATAATACATATTAAATGCTTTTTTGATATTATCATATGCTTCTGCCGCTTCTGGTGAAGGTTCCTGGACAAAATCAATATTGATGAATCGATCAATTGCAGTAAAATCCTTGAATATTCCTGCCCCAACGCCTCCAATCACTGCTGCTCCCATGGAACTTCCTTCTTCCAAAAGTGAAGGAACCTGAATCTTCGCGTTATAAATATCAGCCATAATTTGTCTCCAGACCTCTCCTTTGGCCCCGCCGCCTACCACGGTAATCTCATCAATTTCAAGCTGTGTGCGCAAAACATCCAAACACACAGACAAATTCATTGTCACACCTTCCAAAACGCTTCGAAGTATATCTCCACGCGTTGTCTCCGGTTTCAGACCAAGCCATGCGCCCTTAGCATCTGCATTCCATCTTGGAGCACGCTCACCTAACAGGTACGGCAGAAAAATCACTCCATTAGATCCAATCTGACTCTTTGCAATTTCTTCATTCATATACTCATAAGGTGATGTTTTATTCTCTTTTGCGCGAATAGACTCCATGTGACAAATTGTATTCTTCACCCAGTTATAGGAACCTCCTGCATACTGCATAGTCCCATTCGGTGCATACAAACCTGGAACTGCATGGGCCCAGGTAACGGTTCTCATCTGTTCGTCATAAATAGGACTTTCTGCTGTCGTTGTAATCCAGGCAGAAGTTCCCATACAACAATAAGTCTTTCCTGGCGCAATGGAGCCGCACCCTACATTGGCTGCCACTCCATCTCCGGCTCCAAGCACAACCGGTGTTCCTTCTGCAAGGCCAGTTGCTAAAGCCGCTTCTTTTGTCACCTTACCTGCCACATAAGTGGACGGCTTAATCTCTGGTAATTTATCCGGATCAATTCCTGCATAACAAATCAGTTCTTCCGACCATTGGAATGTGTTCAAGTCGAAACATGCCATACTATTTGCATCCGAAGGTTCTGTATAAAACTGTCCTGTCAGTTTATATGTAATATAATCTTTTGCATTCAAGACTTTATAAGTCTGTTCATATATATTCGGCTGATTATCACGTATCCACATCAATTTCTGAATACCATAGGATGCCGTGTTCCTATGTCCAACAATATGGTAAAAATCTTGCTGACTGATATGTTCCTCAATTTGTAGCACCTGTTTCTGTGCTCTCTGATCTGCCCAGATAATAGAAGGTCTCAACGGCTTTCCATTTCGATCCACACAAAGACACCCCATCATCTGTCCGCTGAAACTAACTGCACCTATATCCTCAGGTGCCACTCCTGCCGATTGGATCAAGCTACTGCTTGTCTTGCACACAGCATCCCACCAGTCATCTGCGTCCTGTTCTACCCATGTATCATTAAAATAATGAGTATTATACGAAAACACTTCGCTCCGTATTAAACTTCCATCTTCTGAAAACAGTGTTGCCTTATTACCAGAAGTACCCAGATCGTGCGCCAAGATATACTTTACCATAATTGTTCCTCCCTATTCCTTATTTTCTGGAAACACGGTGACTTCAAACGTGTTACGGTCACCGCGGTATCTTGATAAGGTATATTCTATTGGCTTCCCATATGCATTATATCCTATTGACATGAAATACAGTACCGGTTTTCCTCTTTTCATATCCAGCAGCTTCATATCCTCAGCTTTAGCCTCAATTGCTGCCACTGTACGCTCAATTCGAAAAACTCTGGTCTCTTCGTTCGTAGAAAGGATACTGTATAACTGTTCTTGCTGAAGATTGTGATCCATAAGGAATTTGCACTCCTTATAAGGCAGATAGGTTCTGCAGGTTACAATCGGATCTCCATCTGCCATCCGCCTGCGGTAGAGAAAGATTACTTCATCCTTTTCCGCAAGCTCCAACGCTTTAAGTACAGCTTCCTGTACTTCCTTTCCCTTCATAACCTTAAGTTCCAGAATTTCTGTACTTGGCGTCATCCCCAGTCGATAAATTTGGTCATTAAAGCTCTCAATCTTGCGGATAAACTCTTGTGATATCTTCGGTCGTGAGACAAATGTCCCTTTGCTCTTCACTCTGTATAGCCAACCCTCTTGTACCAGTTCCGTAATAGCCTGCCGAACTGTCGTCCGACTAATTTGAAAAGCATCACTGATTTCCTTTTCTGTGGGAATCGAATCCCCACTTTTATAGTTTCCCGCTTTGATTTCTGATAGAATTAATTCCTTTAGCTGAAAGTAAAGAGGAATCGGAACCGCTTTATCGATCCTCTCAGTTTTATTAAGCATCTTTATTCCCTCCTCATTGTAATATAATTTTGTATCAGAAGTATAACACGTAATCTTTATAATTACATATAGACAGTATAACATATCAACCTTACTCTCACAAGAATTCTACTATCAGAATA
>CAMQZX010000192.1 GCA_947039785.1 uncultured Lachnospiraceae bacterium
TGAGAGAAAATCGAAACAGTTTTTGAAAAATACCATATCGGATATTTCCCATCAGTTGAAAACACCTCTTGCGGCGCTGAATATTTATAATGGGCTTCTACAGGGGGAAACGGAAGAACTGCCGGAGCTTCAGGAGTTTGCGGTACTGTCGGAAAAGGAACTTGACCGGATTGAAATGCTGGTGCAGAACCTTTTGAAGATCACGAAGCTGGATGCGGGTTCCATTATGTTTGAAAAGACTTCTGAGAATGTGGCGGATATGATGGGAGGGGTTGAACTGCACTTTGCATACCGTGCAAAGCAGGAGGAGAAAGAACTGGTGCTGTCCGGGGATGACCATATTTCGTTGCTTTGTGACCGTGACTGGATGATAGAGGCACTAGAAAATATAGTGAAAAATGCTTTTGATCATACAGGCAGCGGGGATTTTGTCCAAATTGAGTGGAAACAGTCTGCATCCATGGTTCAGATCATCATAAAAGATAATGGAAGCGGTATCCATCCGGAGGATTTGCACCATATTTTCAAACGATTTTACCGGAGTCGGTTTTCAAAGGACAAACAGGGAATCGGCCTTGGGCTGCCTCTCACAAAAATGATAGTTGAAGCACACAACGGTACGATCGAAGTAGATAGTGAACTGGGCGTTGGCACCACATTCATCCTTAATTTTTAATTCCTACAAAACTGTAGTTTTACAGTAATATTGCAGTAAGGTATGAATGGTATGCTTTCATAGAATTCAAAATATGAGAAAGAGGTGCTTACAATATGGATTTATTAGAAGTTCATTCAATTTCCAAAACTTACGGTAATGGGGAAACTGCTGTACAAGCGTTAAAAAGGGTCAGCTTTTCTGTACCAAAAGGCGAATATGTGGCGATTGTCGGTGAATCTGGTTCCGGCAAGAGTACGCTTCTTAATATGCTTGGGGCGCTTGATACACCCACATCTGGCAAAGTGTTAATTGATGGCAAGGATATTTTTTCCATGAAAGACAGCAAGCTGACGATTTTCCGTCGCCGGAATATCGGTTTTATCTTCCAGGCATTCAACCTGATCCCGGAACTGACTGTTGAACAGAACATGATTTTCCCTGTGCTTTTGGATTACCAGAAGCCAAATAGAAAATATCTGGAAGAACTGCTTGATGTGCTGAATCTGAAAGAACGCAGGAATCATCTGCCGAGCCAGTTATCCGGCGGACAGCAACAGAGGGTGGCCATCGGTCGTGCGCTTATTACACGGCCATCCCTGATCCTTGCCGATGAGCCGACCGGAAACCTGGATTCCCAGAACAGCAGTGAGGTCATTGCCCTGCTGAAGGAGGCTTCCAGGAAATACGAACAGACGATCATCATGATTACCCATAACCGGAGGATTGCACAGAACGCTGACCGGGTACTGAACGTATCGGACGGTGTAGTGACTGACCTGGGGAGGGCGCAGGATGAATTAGGGACATACGTTCTGCGCCGGGAGGAGTGGAAAGGAGACAGTGAATGAGAAGTTATTTAAGCCTTGTTCCAATTTCCGCAAAGGTCCGCAGACGGCAGAACCGTATGACGCTTCTGTGTATTATTATTTCGGTATTTCTTGTAACTGCTATTTTCAGTGTTGCACAAATGAGTATATGGGCAGAAAAAGTGACTATGCAGGAGAAGCATGGGAGCTGGCATATCCAGTTGGAAAACATTTCACAAGATACAGCAAAAGATATCCGTCTGCGATCCGATGTTACGGCTATCGGCTGGTCAGAAGTATTTAATTCGGATGCAGAGCAGCCATACTACATCAATGAGAAAAAGGCTGCCTTATATGGCTCGGATGAAACCTATATCGTCAGGCTTGCGAATGCTCTTGAGGAAGGCAATTTCCCTCAAAATGATAACGAGGTAATGCTCAGTGCAAATGCGAAGCTTGCTTTGGATGTACAGATCGGTGACAATGTGACTTTGCATACTCCTGCCGGGGATGCAGATGTTACGGTATCTGGTTTTGGTTCGGATGATAAGAAATATTATCAGGGGCAGACATATATGGTTGCTGTGTACATGACGCAGCCAGCGTTTAACGGTCTTATGGATAAGAATGGAATAACAGGTAATCCAACATGCTATGTACAGTTTCAAGATGCGGCGAAAGCTTCCAAAGCGATTTCAGAGATCAGTCGGCAGTATGACCTGCCGGAAGGCAGCATCTCGGAAAATACTGCTATTATGGGCGTTTCGGGACAAAGCAGCAATGAATCCATGAAAAACATCTATGGAATGGCAGCGGTTCTGTTTGTTTTGGTATTACTGGCGGGTGTATTGATGATTTCCGGTAGCCTGAACAGCAATGTGACCCAGAGAACAAAATTTTTTGGTATGATGCGCTGTATTGGTGCAAGCCGGCAGCAGATTATCCGGTTTGTGCGGTTGGAAGCACTGAACTGGTGTAAGACAGCGGTACCGATTGGACTGATTCTCGGAACGACTATCAGTTGGGGCATCTGTGTGGTACTCCGTTATGTCATTGGCGGTGAATTTACCACAATGCCGGTATTTAAGATCAGCCCCATTGGACTTATCAGCGGAGTGGCAGTGGGAATTGTGACAGTGCTTTTAGCAGCACAGTCTCCGGCAAAACGAGCGGCTAAGGTTTCCCCGATGTCTGCAGTTTCCGGCAATACAGAAACAGTATCCTCTGTAAAGCATGGGTCAAAACGGAGCCTGGGCAGGATCGAAAGGACATTGGGCGTGCATCATGCAACCGCATCCGGGAAAAACTGGTTTCTGATGACGGCGTCTTTTGCACTCAGCATTATTTTGTTCCTTTGCTTTTCCCTTGGAATGGATTTTGCACAGGGACTAATGCCTACTTTGAAATCGTGGCAACCGGATATTACGCTCAACGGTTACCGTAACGCACTTGTGCTGGAACAAAATCTGAAGGAAGAAATCAAGGGAATATCAGGGGTAAAACAGGTTTTTGGCAGTTCCTATATGGACAGTGTTTCTGCAGTTTCCTCCCGGGAGGGGATTGACCATATCAATCTGGAATCCTACGACGATTTTCTCCTGGAAAGGGCAAAGGAGGATGTTGTACAGGGAGATTTATCGGACATTACCGGGGACAGCGGTAAGGTTATGACGGTCCGGAATAAGGATAATCCTCTGAAGGTGGGAGACACCCTTCAGATTGCGGGAAAAGAGGTGGAGATCACCTGTGCAGTTTCTTCCGGCATATTTCCCAGTGAAATGCTTGTCATCTGTTCACAGGAAACCTTTGAACGGCTGACAGGAGAACAAAATTATACAATGATCGGCGTACAGTTAAATGAGGATGCAGATGATGAGACAATGCAGAATATAAGTAACCTTGCAGACAGTGACGTGATTTTTATGGACAGCAGAGAGCTTAACAGGGACAGTAATCTTACCTATCTGGCAATAAAGGCACTGGTATATGGATTCCTGGCAATTATAGGTTTGATTACCATGTTTTATATCATTAACAGTATTTCCATCAGCGTATCAGTCCGGACAAAACAATATGGGGCTATGCGGGCTGTTGGTATGGATGGCAGACAGCTTACCCAGATGATTTTTGCTGAAGCATTTACTTATGCCATTTCGGGCCTGGTAGCAGGCTGCGTGATTGGGCTTCCACTTCACTACTTTTTATATGACCGGTTGATTACACAGTATTTCGGAAAGATATGGCATCTGCCGGCTGCAATGCTGAGCGTGATCATTGTGTTTGTTGCTGCCTGTGCTTCCGTTGCAGTTTACGCTCCGGCAAAACGGATACGGAACATGGCAATCACAGATACAATAAACGAGCTGTAAGTGGGCCGATAAAAACTGCGGTACAGTGGAAAGAAAAGGCTGCTGTACCGCAGAGCATTTTATATACCATTTTTAGGATTGGATATGGAACACAAAACCTGACATAGAATTATCACTATTGTTTTTGGAAAATGCTTTATAAAGGCTCAGATTGGGAACCGGGATTTTCCAATTCATTGTGTAAATATTGGGATGGAGTCGTTTTTTTATATTTCTTAAATACCTTAACAAAATAACTGGCATCATTGAAACCGCAGTCAAAAGCGATTTCAGTGATGCTTTTGTCTGTTGTAGAGATTTTTTCACAGGCTGCCTCTATGCGATAAGAGTTCAGATAATCAATCGGAGATTGCTGGGTAAGCTCCTTGAAAAAACGGCAGAAATAGCGGCTGTTCATATGAACGCAGCCAGCCAGGTCGTCTAAGGTGAGTGGCTCTGAATAATGGTCTGCAATAAATGCCAACACGGTTTTATACTGACGGATTTTCCGTTTGGCGTAGACGGGGAGGATATCTTGCTTAGTGTAATAGTTTGAACGAAGAATCGTTCCAAGAAGAACATAAAGACTCCCTTGGACGATCAGGGAATAGCCTGGCTCTTTCGAACAAATTGCATCGAACATTGTGTTGATCTCATCCAGAACCACTTTTTCCTCAGCTGAGTAATAGCTTTGAATGGAATATTCTGATTTCAATATATATTCCATATCTGTCTTTCCCATATGTATGTTTTTTATTGCGGTTTCCATATTAAATACAAGACATTCATACACGCAGCTTTTTGGGATACCTCCGTGAAGAGTTCCACTTGATATAAAGAGGCATTCTCCTGCGTGAAGAACATATCTTGTTTCGTTTAAAGTGATTGCCAGTTCACCTGACAAAACGCGGATGATTTCCGTTTCCTTGTGCCAATGATAGGTCATGATATATCTGGGATGAAGGAGATTTACATGATATATGGCGAAAGGAAAATCAGAGGATCCATGATTTCTTTTTTCTTGATATTCAATATAGCGCATTGAAGTTTCCCCCATTTTTTAAAATTTTATCAGAAGCACCTCAGGAATGTAAAGAGAAAAAATAATAAGTGAATATTTTACTATTTTATCTTACAATAACACATGATAAAGAAGGGGGGAAGATGTATGATAGTGCCATCAGAAAAAAATGAATTTAAGGAGAGAACTGAAATGGCAGTAAGCAGATTAGTTGGAAATTATCCGGTGATTGGAATCCGTCCTACCATCGATGGAAGGCGTGGATACATGAAAGTACGAGAGTCTCTGGAAGAACAGACGATGAATATGGCAAGATCAGCAGCAAAGCTTCTTGAAGAAAATATTCGCTACTCTAACGGAGAACCCGTGAAGGTGGTGATTGCGGACACCACGATCGGAGGTGTTGCAGAAGCTGCGGCCTGTGCGGAGAAATTTCGGAGAGAGTGTGTAGATATTACTATTACTGTTACGCCGTGTTGGTGTTATGGCGCCGAGACCATGGATATGGAATCGAATACGATCAAGGCAGTATGGGGCTTTAACGGGACGGAACGTCCTGGTGCGGTATATCTGGCATCTGTACTGGCAACACATGCCCAGAAAGGATTGCCTGCCTTTGGTATTTACGGACATGATGTATGTGAGGCGGGCGATATGGAGATACCAGAGGATGTGAAGGAGAAGCTGCTTCGCTTTGGAAGAGCTGCGGTTGCTGTGGCGACCATGAGAGGAAAATCCTATCTTCAGATCGGCTCTATCTGTATGGGCATCGGCGGTTCCATCATTGATCCGGCCTTTATTGAGGAGTACCTGGGGATGCGTGTGGAGTCCGTGGATGAGGTCGAGATTATCCGCCGCATGACAGAAGGCATTTACGACGAGGAGGAATTTCAAAAAGCATTGGCATGGACTAAAGAAAAATGTCAGATAGGATTTGATAAAAATCCTGAGGAGGTTCAAAAATCCCAGGAAGAAAAAGTGAAGGACTGGGAGTTTGTTGTAAAGATGATGTGTATCATCAAAGATTTGATGAATGGAAATAAAAACCTTCCGGAAGGCTGTGAGGAGGAGACGGCAGGTCACAATGCGCTGGCTGCCGGATTCCAGGGCCAGAGACAGTGGACCGATTTTTATCCCAATTGCGACTTTGCAGAGGCGATGTTGAATTCTTCTTTTGACTGGAATGGGGCAAGAGAGCCATATATCCTGGCTACTGAGAATGATGTGCTGAACGGATTAGGTATGCTGTTTATGAAACTTTTGACAAACCGTGCCCAGATTTTTGCAGATGTTCGGACTTACTGGAGCCCGGAGGCAGTGAAGAGAGTGACAGGGTATGAGCTGGAAGGAAAAGCAAAGGAAGCAGAAGGATTTATTCATCTGATTAACTCCGGTGCTGCCTGCCTGGATGCAAGCGGTGCGGCAAAGGATGAGGCTGGGAATGGCATTATGAAGCCGTGGTATGAGGTGACAAATGAGGATCAGAACGCAATTATGAAAGCGACTACCTGGAATGCAGCGGATCAGGGATATTTTCGAGGAGGCGGATATTCTTCCAGATTTCTAACTGAGACAGAGATGCCTTGCACTATGATTCGCTTGAATCTTGTAAAAGGACTGGGACCGATGTTGCAAATCGCGGAGGGATGGACAATTCATCTTCCAAATGAAGTATCGGATGCTCTCTGGAAGCGCACCGACTATACCTGGCCATGTACATGGTTTGCGCCGAGAGTAACAGGAGAAGGAGCATTTAAAACTGCCTATGATATGATGAATAACTGGGGAGCCAATCACGGAGCAATCAGCTATGGACATATCGGAGCGGACCTGATCACCATGTGCTCCATGTTACGTATTCCGGTAGCAATGCATAATGTCCCGGCAAAGGATATTTTCAGACCGGCAGCCTGGAATGCTTTTGGCATGGATAAAGAAGGTGCTGATTATCGAGCATGCAAAACATATGGGCCTATGTATAAATAAGAGGGAATAATATGCAAGAGGAAAAGCAGGAGACAAGGGTATTGGCAATTGATTTCGGCGCGTCCAGTGGCAGAGCTATGCTTGGTATATCTCATGGCTTTGATATTGAGCTCAAAGAAATTCATCGGTTTTCGAATGATCCGGTTATCGTAAATGGGACAATGTACTGGGATGTATTGAGATTGTTTCACGAAATCAAACAGAGCCTTTTGAAGGCAAAAAAGGAAGGCGGAGTGGAAAGTATCGCAATTGACACATGGGGAGTAGATTTCGGATTTATCAACAAAAACGGAACACTCATTGGTAATCCGGTTCATTACCGGGACAAAAGAACTGCGGGCATGATGGAGAAGGTTTTCGATGTGGTAGAGGCAGATCGCCTCTATCACATTACAGGAAATCAGTTTATGGAAATTAATACCGCCTTTCAGTTGATGGCAGTGAAGGAAAAGAATGAAGATGTGTTCAGACAGGCTGAAAAGCTTTTGTTGATGCCAGATTTGTTTCATTATTTTCTGACAGGGAAGATAACTGCGGAAGCATCGATGGCATCTACGACTCAGCTGTTTGATGCAGAAAAGAAGACGTGGTCGGGAGAGGTTATCGAGGCACTGGGCTTCCCGGAAAGCTTATTCCCGGATATCGTCAAAAGCGGAACGGTTATCGGGGAATTGAGCAGGGAACTCTGCGAAGAACTGGATCTGGAACCGATCAAGGTAATTGCCACGGCAGGTCACGACACACAGAGCGCCATGGCCGCGGTACCGGCGTTAGAGAAAGACTTTCTTTTCCTAAGCAGCGGTACTTGGTCGTTGATGGGGACAGAACTGGATCATCCCATTTTAGACAACAGCGCGTTTAAAAGAAATCTTACAAATGAGACCGGGTATGGAAATAAAACCTCATTTTTAAAAAATATTATAGGTTTGTGGATGATTCAGGAGAGCAGACGGCAATGGATCCGGGAAGGAAAGGAATACAGCTTTTCTGAACTGGAGAAGATGGCTGAAAAGGCGAAACCGTTCCGTTGCATTATTGATCCGGATGATCCGATTTTTGTACCGGCAGGCAATATACCAAAACGTATTCGGAAGTA
>CAMQZX010000193.1 GCA_947039785.1 uncultured Lachnospiraceae bacterium
GTATAAAATTGAGAACAAATAAAAGTGAATAAAACGAAACGAAACTGGATTGAATTTTGAGGCAAGAAGCGATAACTCATACACATTGCACTATAAAAATAAGCAAAATGAATCAAATGTTTTGTGAATTCTTTAATTATTTTAAGAATTATTGTAAAAATTGTTGAAAAAAAGTATAATCTAGATAGGGTTATCTTTTCTAAGAATAACGCTTGTCAAACCATATATGAGAGAAGGAGGAAGTGAAATGCTGGATCAAAGTTACTATCAGAAAGCGGATGAAGTAATTGCACATTATGGGAAAAATGCAAAATCTCTGATTCCAATTATGCAGGATATTCAGGCGGAATACCGCTATTTGCCGGGGGAACTGCTTACTTATGTGGCAGAGCAGATAGGTATTACGAAAGCAAGAGCCTATAGTGTTGCAACGTTTTATGAGAATTTTTCTTTTGAACCGAAAGGAAAATATGTGATTAAAGTCTGTGACGGTACAGCTTGTCACGTTCGTAAATCTATGCCGGTAAAAGAAGCATTTATGGAAGAACTGGGGTTAAAGGGTAAAAAATGTACGACAGATGATATGATGTTTACGGTGGAGACCGTGTCCTGCCTTGGTGCCTGCGGTTTGGCGCCTGCTTGTACGGTAAACGATGAGGTACATCCGAAAATGTCCCCTGAAAAAGCAGTGGAATTGATTCATCAATTGAAAGGAGAAGACGCATGAGCATAGCAAATGTAGAAGCTTTACAAAAATATCGCAAAGAAGCCCAGGCGGCTATTAAAGCTTATGATTGTCGTATTCTTGTCTGTTCGGGAACTGGCTGTGTGGCATCCGGAGCGGAGAAGATTTATGATGAGCTGGTAAAATTGACAGCGGGTATCGATCATGTGTCTGTAGAGATGCAGAAAGATGTTCCCCATATTGGAACTTTAAAGACAGGTTGCCAGGGATTGTGTGAATACGGTCCTTTGCTTCGCATTGAGCCATACCATTATCAGTACGTAAAGGTTCAGGTGGAAGACTGTCAGGAAATCGTAGATGAGACAGTATGTGCAGGAAGACCTGTGGAGCGTCTGTTTTACTCTTGCGGAGAGGAAGTATATGAGCAGCCCAATGACATTCCGTTCTTAAATAAGCAGACAAGAATCGTGTTGGAAAACTGCGGTAATATCGATGCAGAGTCTATTTCTGAGTACATAGCAGCAGGTGGCTTTTCGGCATTGGCGAAGGCTCTCACTGAGATGACACCTGCACAGGTCGTAGATGAAGTGGATAAATCCGGACTTCGGGGAAGAGGAGGCGGAGGATTTCCGGCAGGACGCAAATGGAAGCAGGTGCTGGCTCAGGAAGAGATGACACGCTATGTGGTATGTAACGGTGATGAGGGTGACCCGGGAGCATTTATGGATGGTTCTGTAATGGAAGGTGATCCCTATAAATTGATCGAGGGTATGTTGATTGCCGGTTATGCAGTGGGTGCTTCCCAGGGATATATTTACGTTCGTGCAGAGTATCCGCTGTCTGTTAAGAGATTAAGACATGCCATCGAAGAAGCAGAGCAGATCGGATTGCTGGGTGACAACATCTTAGGAACAAATTACTCCTTCCATTTGAATATCAACCGCGGTGCCGGAGCGTTTGTTTGCGGTGAGGGTAGTGCGCTTACTGCTTCAATCGAAGGTAAGAGGGGCATGCCTCGTGTAAAACCGCCAAGAACGGTTGATAAGGGTCTGTGGGAGAAGCCGACGGTATTAAACAACGTGGAGACCTTCGCAAACATTCCGAAAATCATTTTGGAAGGCTCTGACTGGTTTAGAACCATCGGTACAGAGGGAAGCCCGGGAACAAAGACCTTCTCCATCACAGGTGCCATCGCCAATACAGGTTTGATCGAGGTTCCAATGGGAACTACACTGCGCGAGATTATCTACGATATCGGCGGCGGCTTAAAGAGCGGAGCTGAGTTTAAAGGAGTTCAGATCGGAGGACCTTCCGGCGGATGTCTGACAGATAAAGGAACAGACGAAAGTCTTGCACAGGCTCTCGATACTCCTCTTGACTTTGACAGTATCAAGAAATTTAATGCCATTGTAGGCTCCGGCGGTCTGGTAGTTATGGATGAGAACACCTGTATGGTGGATGTGGCTAAGTTCTTCATGGGCTTTACGCAGAGAGAGTCCTGTGGAAAATGCGGGCCGTGCCGAATCGGTACAAAGCGTATGCTGGAAATCCTTGAGAAGATTTCAGACGGAAAAGGTGAGCTGGAGGATCTGGACAGACTGGAGAAGCTGGCCAAATTCGTAAGATCACGTTCTCTGTGCGGATTAGGCAAGAGTGCGCCTCTTCCTGTTATCAGTACACTGCAGAATTTCCGGGATGAGTATATTGAGCATATCGTGGATAAAAAGTGCCGTGCTCATGTATGTAAGGCAATGCGTGCCTATGTCATTGATCCTGATAAATGTAAAGGCTGTACTAAATGTGCTAGAAATTGTCCGGCAGGGGCTATCACGGGCAATAAAAAAGAAGCCCATACCATCGATACTGCAAAATGTATCAAATGCGGTGCTTGTATGGATAACTGTTCATTTGATGCAATTCAGGTACGTTAATGGGACAATAGACTAGTAGAATAGGAGGAAAATATGATTCATTTAACGATAGATGGAATCCCTGTAGAAGTAGAAAAAGGTATGACTATATTGCAGGCGGCGGAAAAAATTGGGGTAAAAATACCGACCATCTGCTACTTAAAAGATTTGACGCCAGATGGCTCCTGTCGTCTGTGTGTGGTGGAAATCACTAACAGAGGCAGAAGTAAAATTGATACTGCTTGTACCGTACATTGTTCCGAAGGCGATGAAGTTCAGACTATGACGGAAGCTGTGATAGAATCCAGAAGAAATACCCTTGACTTGCTGCTGTCAGATCACCGTGTACACTGTTTCTCCTGTGAAGCCAATGGAGACTGTAAGCTGCAGGATCTGTGCTACGAGTATGGCGTGGAAAAGACAAATTATGAAGGTGAGATGAACAATCAGCCCATTGATGATACCAATAAATTCTTTACTTATGATCCCAGTCTGTGCATTTTGTGCCACAGATGTGTCAATACTTGTAATGAAATTGTGGGAAGAGGTGCCATTGATACCATGAACCGTGGATTCCAGTCTGTAATTGGAACTCCATTTGATGAGACATGGCTGGAGAGCAATTGTGAGTCCTGTGGTAATTGTGTACAGGCGTGCCCCACAGGCGCTCTGTCCATGAAGAGAAGAAAGAAATACCGCGCATATCAGGTGGAGAAAAAGGTTCTTACCACATGTCCCCACTGTGCAACAGGCTGCCAGTATTACCTGATTGTAAAGGATGGCAAGATTGTGGATACGCAAGCTTACGACGGACCTTCCAACAAGGGATTGCTCTGTGTCAAAGGCCGCAGCGGAAGCTTTGATTTCGTTCATTCTCCGGAGAGATTGAAATATCCATTAATCAAAAACAAAGAGACCGGTGAGTTTGAGAGAGCTTCCTGGGATGAAGCTTTGGATCTGGTAGCTTCCAAATTTATGGAAATCAAGAAGAAATATGGTTCGGATTCCCTGGCTGGTTTCGCCTGCTCCCGTTCTCCAAACGAAGATATTTACATGCTTCAGAAAATGGTACGCTGCTGTTTCGGCACCAACAATACCGATAACTGTGCCCGCGTATGTCATTCCGCATCCGTAGCAGGTCTGGCTATGACGTTGGGCTCCGGCGCTATGACAAATCCAATCGAAGACATCACCCGCAAACCAGATGTGATTATGCTGGTAGGCTCTAATCCGGAAGAAGCACATCCGGTAGTAGGTATGCAGATCCGTCAGGCGGTAAAGAGAGGCTGTAAACTGATCGTGGTAGACCCGCGTGATATTGATCTGGCTAAGAAAGCAGATATCCATCTGAAATTAAAACCGGGTACCAACGTTGCCTTTGCAAATGGTATTATGCATATCATCATCGAAGAGGGACTTCAGGATGAGAAATTCATCGCTGAGCGCACAGAAGGCTATGAGAAGATCAAAGAAATCGTCAAGGATTATACACCACAAAAGGTTGCGGAAATCTGCCACATCGATGCAGAGGATCTGAGAAAGGCTGCCATCATGTATGCAAAAGCCGACAAGGCTCCGATCATCTACTGTCTTGGCGTTACCGAGCATTCCACAGGTACAGAAGGAGTTATGTCCATGTCTAACATGGCACTTCTCGTTGGCAAGCTTGGAAGAGAAGGCTGCGGTGTCAATCCGCTGCGTGGACAGAATAACGTACAGGGTGCCTGCGATATGGGTGCACAGCCAGTGTACTTCCCGGGATACCAGAAGGTGGAAGACCCCAAGGTTATCGAGAAATTTGAGAAGGCATGGGGAACAAAGCTGAATCCAAATCCAGGTCTTCATGCAACAGACGTATTCCCAGCAGCGATCCGAAAAGAAGTAAGAGGTCTGTTTATCTTTGGTGAAGACCCCATCGTTACCGATCCGGATACCAGCCATGTGATCAAAGCATTAGAAAGCCTTGACTTCTTCGTGGTGAGCGAGTTGTTTATGACTGAGACAGCTCAGTATGCCGATGTGATCCTTCCGGGCGTCAGCTATGCAGAGAAAGAGGGAACCTTCTCCAATACCGAGCGTCGTGTCCAGAGGGTGCGCAAAGCAGTTACCATTGACGGCGAGGCAAGACTGGATACCGATATCTTTATCGATTTGATGAACCGTATGGGATATCCGCAGCCGCATCTGACCTCAGCAGAGATTATGGATGAAATCGCTTCTGTAACACCGAGCTTTGGCGGTATCAGCCATGCACGTCTTGACAGTGAGGAAGTAGGAGGCAAGGGCCTTCAATGGCCATGTCCGACAAAAGATCATCCGGGAACTCCGATTATGCATGTGGGCAAGTTCACAAGAGGACTTGGATGGTTTTACCCGGCAGAGTATGTTCCGGCAGCAGAGCTTCCGGATGAAGAATATCCAATTATTCTCAGCACCGGACGAATCCTCTATCACTATACAACAAGAGCTATGACAGGCAAAACACCGGAATTGATGGAAATCGAAGGAAAATCTTTCATCGAGATGAACATTGAGGATGCCAAGAAACTTGGAATTGCAAATGGCGACAGAGTAAAACTGACCTCACGCCGTGGTCAGATTGAATCTACAGCCAGAGTTGGAACGAAAGTATCTCCGGGAGAATCCTGGATGCCATTCCACTTCCCGGATGGAAATGCCAACTGGTTGACAAACGCAGCACTTGACAAATACGCCAGAATACCTGAATATAAAGTATGTGCTATTAGAATTGAAAAAGCATAAAAAGTGCAAAAGCGTAAAGATAGGTGGTAATATAAATGAAAAGATCATATCCTGTACATGTGGAAATTGAATCGGCAATTGAGATCATTAAGGAAAAAATACGAGTGTCGGATACGGAGCTGGTATCACTGGATGCGGCCGATGGTAGAGTCCTGGCCCAGATGGTGACAGCAAAAGAAAATATTCCTCCTTTTGACCGCTCCCCTTACGATGGTTATGCCTTCCGTGCACAGGATGTGGTCTGTGCCAGAAAAGAGGCACCAGTAACACTTCAGATTATTGAAGAGCTTCCCGCCGGAAAGGCGCCCACAAAATCCGTGGGTGCCGGCCAGGCGGTGAAGATTTTGACCGGAGCACCAATTCCCGAGGGCGCCGATGCGGTGGAAATGTTTGAGAAAACAGCCTACACGAAGGAATGGGTGCAGCTAGACCATCCGCTGGCTTCGGGCAGTAATATCTGCAAAATGGGAGAAGATGTAAAAGAAGGAGAGGAAATGGTGGATGAAGGTCTTAAAATGTCGCCTGCCATGATCGGGCTGTTGGCAGGACTGGGATATTCTAAGATTCGAGTCCACAAAAAGTTGAAAGCGTCCATCATCAGCACAGGAAGTGAGCTGGTATCCATAGAGTCCCGGCTGACTCCCGGCAAGATCCGAAACAGCAGCAGCTACATGCTGCGCTCCACTCTTGAAAAATGGAATATGGATGCTGAGATTTACGGCATTGTGGAAGATGATGCCGCAAAGATTGCCCATGCCATTGAGGCGTGCAGCAAAAACTCAGATGTGATACTTACCACGGGTGGGGTGTCTGTGGGAGATTACGATCTGGTGGAAGAAGCTTTGACGCGCATGGGAGCGGAAATTTTATTATGGGGGCTTTTGATGAAGCCGGGTATGGCGTTTGTGGCAGCAATGTATCAGGGAACGCTGATTTTAGGATTGTCGGGAAATCCATCTGCCGCTGCTGCGTCATTGCATATGGTGGGAAGACCAGTGCTGTTTTATATGGCTGGTGTGAAACAGGAGCCAAGGACAAAGTGCAAAGTTCGTCTTTTGCAGGATTTTCCGAAGAAGAGTCCTTCCCGCCGTTTTATCCCTGGAGTGTTGAGAATCATAGATTCAGAAGCGTGGCTGGATGTCAGAGGAGATCAGGGCAACGGAATGCTGAGTATCTGGAATGCATGCAATTTGATTGGAGAACTGCCAAAAGATACGCCTCCTCTGGAAAAGGGGAGTGTCATCGATGCCTATTTTTTATACGAAGCATAGTGGCTTGCAGAATGTGACAGTCAATATGTGAAAATTTCCGCAAAGAAACAAAGGAGATAAAAGTATGAAAGATAATTATGGCAGGGAAATCGAATATATGCGTATTTCCATCACTGATCGATGCAACTTTCGATGCAAATATTGTATGCCCTGTGATGTACCGTTTATTCCCCATGAACAGATTTTATCCTATGAGGAGATTTATCAGATTTGTGAAAGTGCACTGAAGCTTGGGGTGAATCGATTTAAAATTACAGGGGGAGAGCCTCTTGTGCGAAAAGGCTGCCTGGACTTTATGAGAAAATTGAAGAGTCTGCCAGAAACCCGGCAGGTTACCATTACAACCAATGGCCTGCTGCTGGGAGAATATGCTAAAGAGATGAAAGAGATTGGTATTGATGGAATCAATGTCAGTCTGGATACTTTAGATCGGGATACTTTTTGTCATCTCACCGGGGTGGATGGACTGGAGAGGGTATTGGATTCCATTTATACGGCTTACAATCTGGGGTTGAAAGTAAAAATTAACTGTGTGCCCTTAAAAAATGTCAATGAGAAAGATACATTTCGTATGTTGGAAATCTGTAAAAATCATTCTATAGACGTTCGGTTTATAGAAATTATGCCCATCGGTTACGGAAAAGATTATGCAGGAATTACCCTGACAAATCTGGAACGGCGAATACGAGAAATGTATCCGAATGGAGAAGAAGTAATGCGCAAGCTGGGGAATGGTCCTGCAAGATACTACCATCCTTACGAATTTAGAGGCAGTATCGGCTTTATCGATTCTATACATGGAAAGTTCTGCGACAAGTGCAATCGGGTGCGAATCACATCAGAGGGTTTTTTAAAGACTTGTCTGTATTACAATCATGGTGTTTCTCTTCGGGACTATATCCGACAGGGAGGAAGCCAGGAGGGACTGATTAGGCTGATGCAGGAGACAATTTTAAAAAAACCGGGAGAGCATCACTTTGGAAACTGCGAAGATGCGCAGGAAGATACAAGAAAAATGTCACAGATCGGGGGATGACAGATTTTTAAATTCCATAAGGTGTAGGAAAAGGAAACGGGTGCCAGATTTGACATCAGTTTCCTTTTTTTTGTACATTTTGTAGGATGGAATTGTACATAGAATAGTAACTGTCTCTTATACACATCTCCGAGCCCACGAGACTACGCTGCAT
>CAMQZX010000194.1 GCA_947039785.1 uncultured Lachnospiraceae bacterium
CCCCGATGCAGCGTAGTCTCGTGGGCTCGGAGATGTGTATAAGAGACAGCGAATGGTAGTATCCGCCTTCACGCGCAAACTGTGTAAGCGTCTGCATAGTTTGCCGTGTCTCATCTTCATTCAGGCAAAATGACTCCAAAGTATGATCTTGTCCCATATCGTTTAACAGCCTGTCAATTTCTTCCCGGCAATCATAATAATAAGAACCTATAATATAAATACCCATAGATAATAAAGAGCCATGAACGAATGTCCTTCTTGTAACATATTCCGCATTATAAGCAACAAAATGTTCGGAGCCTTCCTGCGCCCGGTCTGTATTAATATGATTGGCAATTTTGGCATATTCCAGGAACAGATCCACCATGGTTTTAATTCCAATATCCGTCATATTTTTAATCTCACCGGCATTGTCAATCAGGCGTCCCAATAATACGTCTTTCGCATAATTGTATACCTCTTCATTCATCACAGCTTTTCCTTTCTCTGCCGCATATTTCCAGTCCTTTAAAGCTGTATAAGAAGATAAAATATCGGAAGCGCCATACCGAACCAGTCGTGGAGGTGCCTTACGGATCACATCAAAATCCACATAAACCTTTTCTGCACGGGTATGTCCAATGTATTTTACTCTTCTTTCTTCCCGTAATCCCACTGCACTGCACACAACGCTGTCGCCTCCAAAAATAGTAGGGAATTGCAGTAAGCGAAGCTGCCGCTTCATGGCAACAAATTTCGCTGCATCATGGGAAGAACCTCCGCCCACACCGATGACCATTTCCACATCTTCTGGTACCTGAGCTTCCAGCTTTTCAAAAGTTTCCAAATGGGTATTAGGTACATAGATTACACATTCCGGCTGTTTCACCACATTGTCTTTTACCAGATTCCACGGAATTTCCATAGTCATTACTGCATATTTTTCTTTGGTATCTGTGGCTTCCTTAATTAAATTATTTCCATAGATAATTTCTGGTCCAGTCCAGTTTGGATCTGCATATAAATGATCAAGATGTACTAATTTACTCATAATATATTTTCTCCTTTTTCATTTGATAAATAATCCTCACCCTTTTACGCCGCCCATTGTCATTCCCCGAACAAGGTGCTTCTGCATAACAAGTGTGATTATAAAGATTGGAATGATCGCAAATGATGCCATTGCCGCTGCCATTCCAAAATAAGTTCCTGTTAATTGCTGCATAGATGCCGCTACCAGCAGAATAATGGTCTGTGTGTTTTGCCTTGAAAGAGATAATGCAATCAACATATCATTCCAGACAAACACAAAACAAAACAGTATTACCACAACTATTCCTGGCAAAATAAGTGGTAGCACAACCTTTCTCATAGCCTGAATCTCCGTACATCCATCTATCATGGCCGCTTCCTGGAGAGATGGTGGAATATCTGAGAAAAACCCAATAAGCATCATAATTGCAAATGGAATATTGAAAATTAAATAAGGAAGCGCCATACCTATATAGGTGTCCAGCAAATTCAGCTTACTGAATATCAGATAAATGGGAATAATCACTACTACCGGTGGCAACATTCTCTGAAAAATCAGCCACGCCTGAAGCTTCGCACCACCAACTCTGTATTTTGAAATTGAATAGGCAGCCGGCACACTGAGTAAAACAATCAGCACAGTAGCCAGAAGGGAAATAATTACACTATTTAAAATGTATGGCCATGTATTCCACATTTTAAAGGCGGTAATATAATGATCCAAAGTGAATTCTTTTGGAAAATATACAGGTGGGCTTGCCATAAAGTCTCTCTGATATTTAAACGAGGTTCCAATAACCCAATATATCGGAAACAAAGTTATGATGAGAATCACCGCAATCAACAAATACCATCCAATTGTACCAAATATTTTTTTATGATTTATCTGTATTCGTCTATTCATGCGCTTCCTCCTTTCATCGTTCTGCTGATATAAATCGCCACCAAAGCAGAAACAACCAAAAGCGTAATAAATGACAATGCGGCTCCATAGCCTACCCGTGAATATGCAAGTCCCTGCTTGTATATATAATAACTAAGCGTTGTGGTAGTCCCTGCCGGACCTCCTTTCGTCAGTGCATGACACATATCAAACATTTTGATGATATCAATGGTTCGAAACAAAACGGCTACTCCCAATATGGGACGAACAAGAGGTAATGTAATATCACGAAAAATCTGAAAACGTGATGCACCGTCCACTTTTGCAGCTTCATAGACGTCTGAAGAAATAGAACTCAACCCGGCGAGAATAATCAGCATTACAAATGGTGTCGTTTGCCAAATATCAATAATTGTAAGAGATTTAAAAGCAATGTTAGGGGCACCCAGCCAGTCTATCACAATGTTTTTGCCTGCAATTTGAGATAAAATATGATTGATGGGACCATAACGTGAATCGAAAAGCAAACGCCACGCAAGGGCTGCTGCTCCCGGAGCAATCATGAAAGGAGTAACCATAAGTGCCAGTACTAATCCCCGCCCCTTAAATTTTCGATTTAATATTAGTGCAAATCCAAACCCCAGTATAATTTCAAAGAATAAAGCCGGAGCACCTATTTTCAATGTGGTGAGCACCGCATTCAGAAAATCTTTATCCTGCAGGGCTTCCACATAATTCTTCAAGCCGATGATACTTTGAAAGGAATTCGGTATTGTAAGGTTATACTCGGTCATGCTAACATAGAACGAATAAATTATGGGAAGACACGTAAGTAAGATTGATACTATTCCCATTGGGGAGATTAGCAAATAGCTCTTTTTTTTCGCACTAGTTCGTTTTGATTTTTTCTTTTTTAATTTCAAGCTGTCTTTCCTCCCTTTTGGGAGGATGCCTCTTAATTTACTGTGGCATCCTCCGCTGTCAGCGTCTATTTCTCAAAGGGAATATAATCAATACCATCTTTTTTAATGCTGTCATATTCCATGTTCCATGCTTCTTTTTGTTCTTCCAAGCCATATCTTTCTGTAATATTGTTCCACTCTTTGGCAGCATCATCCAAAGCCTGCTTTGCCTCTTTTTGGCCCGTCAAAGCTGCTGATATTTCTTTATCCAAAGCTTGAATATACTCATCTGTTCCTGAAATCTGCAAATCAACCAACCCTTTTTCAATAGTTTCCTGCATCACTTTAATCATTTGTCCACCTAATTCCGGTGCACCCTGTTCTTCGAAAAGAGTATCCCATTTGTCAGATTCAAAGGTGGATGTCCTCCAGGCATCTACGCATGCCGGATGGTAAAGTGCTGCATCCAAGGCGGTATCTGGTTGGCTGAATTTCTCTATTACTTTCATTGCCAGTTCCTTTTTCTCATCTGAGGTATATTTTGGTATTCCTGCAACCCAACCCGTAGGCAATGTTGGACGCTGCACAAATTCCCCATTCACTTCTGCACCTGGAACAAGGGCAATTCCCACATTAGGCACGATTTGAGAGGCATCCGGATTCATGGCAGTTTTTCCAACAGAATTCCAGCAGATACACATGGGAGCATCACCATTTACAAAAGCAGCCTCACATTCTGTATATCCGGCGCCGGTGGTTCCCGGAGGTGTTGCATCAACAATTTTTAACATATTCTCCAGCGCAGCCACACCATTTTCAGAATTAATCAAAGGATTCATATCCTCGTCAAAATACATTCCGCCATATGCTACAAAACGTGCCATATACCACCAATAAGCAAATCCTCCGCTTAACCATGCCTCTGATGTACCATATTCAGGAGTACCATCATGATCCCAGTCTCTTCCGTTAAAGAATTGAGCCACCTCTGCATACTCATCCCAGGTTTTTGGCGGTGCCAGTTCACGTCCATATTCACTTTGGAAGTCTGCTTTGTTTTCTTCATCGGAAAATGCCTGAGTATTATAGAAAAGATTAAACTGATCGCCATCAAAAGGAATAGCCAGCTGCTCACCCTTCCAGGTAGTATAAATACTTTTATATTTTTCCATAATGTCGTCCAGTGCCAAGTCAGCTCCTGCCTTTTCTGCCAAAGGTCCAATAGGCTCCAAATGATCTGCATAGTCACCAAGCCATGCAGGCTCAAACAGTACAATGTCATACGTGGAAACACCCTGAGAAAACTCCATCATCTGTTTGGAATAGGAATCCACTGTACCGCTATACGTAAACACCAGCTCCACGCCCAGGTCATCCAGGAAGTCCTGATCACAATACTGAGAAATAACCTCCCCATATCCGGCGGCCACAGCCTCTATGGTAATCGGTATCTTCTCCTTGGAGCCCCCATTACCGGCAGCACTGCTTGTTGCGCTGCCATTCTCCGCCGTATTCGTGCCTCCGCATGCAGTCAATGACATCACCATAACCAAACTCAAAACTAAACTAATTCTTTTTCTCATGCTTCTCCTCCTTCAATTTAAGGCAACAACGTTCCACAACAAGTTCTGGGGGCTGCTTTTACCATCTGGAATGCTTCTGCATACTCTACACCGGCCTGCTGTCCTCTAAATTTAGAATCCACCAGATTATCCTCTATAAAATTACGTCCACAATGATATTTCAGCCATTCAACCTGTGTTTTGTGGCACTCTAGCATCTGGATTTTTGTGTCAATTACATCCGTAATATCCACAAACTGTTCTGGAATGGCTGTCAGATTGTTTGATGACATCCAGTAATATAAGACCGGCGCCTTATCCGTATGAGGATATTTTGTTTTAATATGAGGTACCATGGGAAGCATACTGATATCATTCACTATTTGTCCCACCAGTCTGTGGTCGGCAGAAAAATCATCCAAATAGTGCGTCAGCACAACATCAGGTTTCACATAGCGAAATAAATCCACAAATGCCATGTTGGTTTCCTCATTAATCTGGAATCTTTGATCACGATAATCAAGGCATATAAATTCAGCCCCGATCAGCTTTGCTGCTTCTGTCGATTCCGCCTTTCTCATTCTCGCAAGCTCATCCATCTCATACAGATTACTTCCAATTTCACCATTTGTCGCAGAGACCATAAATACATCATGTCCGGCTTTTGCATATTTTGCCAGCGTTCCGCCTACACGCAATTCACAATCATCTGGATGTGCTCCTACCGCCATAATCCTCATTTTCTTTTTCCTCCTTATCTTGTGATTAATTATTACCTGCTTTGCTTAAAAAAGGTCCACGGAATCTTTTTATGCATGCTTGTCAACAGAAATCCAGCGTTTCTCTTTGCCACTTTGTATAATAGCTTCCGTAAGCTTCATAATATAGTGACCTTCTTCAAACGTAGCAAAATCAGCCTGATCTACCCCTCGTTTCTTTCCATCCCTGATAAACCGATAGAAGGACTCAATACTGTTCTTGAAAGCATCATTCCATCCTTCCGGATGTCCTGCTCCAAGATAGCTGTATTTTCTGGCTTCCGGCATCATTAAATTAGGATTTCGCATAATCTGCTCGTTTTGCTTATCACGATTGCCTTTCCACATCCTGTCTCCCATCTCATGATTCCAATGCAGAGAAGCCTTGCTTCCATCCACTTCAATATCAATAAAACATTTTCGTCCTGCGCTGATTTGGCTGCACTGGAAGACCCCGGACGCCCCATTTTCAAATTTGACAAGGACTCCTGCATAATCCTCCGTAAATACTTCTTTTTCTTCATAATCGGTATTTGCATTTGTGGAAAACGTTTCTACCTGAGTGGTTGGCTTCTTTCTCACGGGCAGAGCAATCACTGTATTTGCACATACTTCCGTAATGCGGCTTCCAACCAGAACCTGAGCTGTGTCCATCCAATGAGAACCTATATCCCCCACACATCTGGATACGCCTGAATACTCTGGTTCGATTCTCCAGTTATAATCGGTATCATAGAGAAGCCAATCCTGAAGATAGCTTCCATGTATAAGATAAGGATTGCCTATTTCGCCCTGCGCAATTCTCAATTTCGCATCCTGAATCAGCGGATACATACGGTAGCAGAAATTTACGCCAGCCACAATATCCGGATGTTCATCCAAAACCTGAAGCATATGTGCACTTTCTTCACTGCTCTTTGCCAATGGCTTCTCACTGAAAACATGCTTTCCCGCAAGAATAATTTTTTCGTTAACTTCCATATGCAAAAAATTGGGCGTGCAGTTATGTATTGCATCAATCTCGGGATCCTGAATCAATTGATCAATGTCAGAGTAACAATATGGTATTGAAAACTCTTCTGCTTTTCTCTTTGCAAGTTCAAAATTCACATCTGCCACTGCCCTTAGTTCCACAAACCCTATTCTTCTCAGAGCCTCTATATGACTGACACCAATATATCCCATACCGATAATGCCCACTCGGATTTTTTTCATCATACTTGCCACCTTTCTCGTTATCCCCCCATCACAGTTTTCTTACTATGATGGGAGAACAGATTCTTACAGACTTTTAATCACATCAGCTATCCTTTTACCCACAGCTTCAATTTCCTCATCGGAAGATGTAATGTTAATTCCATATGCAGATCCAAGTCCAGCATCTACCACGCCAACACTAATATTTACTGCTCTTTCTACAATATTATCTGTCTGAGGAAGCATATGCTTCTTATATTCTCTTGAAAAAGAATATTTTGGACAGTCATACGGACAATTGGCTTCCGCTCCCGTTACCTTGTTAAGAATTTGCTCCATATTGTTATAGACATGCCATCCAGAGTATGCAATAGGCTTTGAACCGACTTTCTCACAGAACTTCTCCGCCAGTTCTTTCGTATCAAATAATAAAGTCAGCAATGTTCCGCATTCCCCATCCACATCATTGATTTCTCTGAATCCAACTCCCGGTAAACCTGTAAGCATTTCCTTTAATTTCGCCTTTTTTCTACGCAATGTGTCAAGAATATCATCCAACTTCCGAATCTGTGCAAGAGCAACCGCTCCTGTAAGTTCATTCATCCTCATATTCATTCCAACAATACTGCGATTTCCAACTTCCACACCCATACGAGCCGGTTTGTGTCCTTGATCGTGGAAGCCAAATGCACGTTCAAATAATCTATCATCATTTGTGGAAACAGCCCCTCCGTCCCCAGCAGTAATTGTTTTAAAAACATTCAGAGAAAATGCTGCAATGTCTCCTATTGAACCAACTCTTTTTCCATGATAAGCTGCTCCAACTGCCTGACAACAATCTTCAATCACAAACAAATTATGTTTTTGTGCAATTTCCATAATCTCATCCATTTTACAAGGATTACCCAACATATGTACCGGCATAATTGCCTTTGTCCTTGGTGTAATTAATTCTTCAATTTTCTTAGGATCCATAGTGAGTGATTCATCAATCTCTGCCAGTACCGGAATGGCGTTACTGAGAATAATTGATGATATGGAAGCGATAAAGGTATATCCAGGAACAATTACTTCATCTCCTGCCCCTATTCCCAAAGCAGCCAGACAGCACATCAGCGAACCCGTTCCACTGCTGGTTGCAACCACATGCTTAACGTTAAATTTCTCACTCATCTCCTGTTCAAAACTAACTACTTTATGTTGGAAATTATCCTCACCAACCACTCCATATCTGGATAGATGTCCGCTTTCAATTACATCCATCAATTCTTTCTTTTCTTCTTCTCCCAGCACATAAGAACCTGGACCTCCAGCCATACAAATTCCTCCTATTCCATTTTGAAATTATTTTGTAACATAAACTTGTTTATCGAGGAAATATGCCAATTCTCTTTTACTATAAACATATTTCTCATTCCGGAATTTGTTTAATAAACAATTACTAAACTTATTTAATTTAGCTTGTTTTTAGTATACAC
>CAMQZX010000195.1 GCA_947039785.1 uncultured Lachnospiraceae bacterium
GATTATGGCTTCGGTCAACTTCTGGAAAATGTGGATGACTATAGATATTATCTGCATTGGTGCAGATCGTCCGTAGCGAGTGTGTGGAGAAAAGTCTGTAAATACCGATCTTCTATGATAATGACTGGGCCGAAGGCTTCTGGTAAGCTTTCAGCCTTTACTTTATGTATATCAGCACATGCTGGTGCATGTCAAGAGCAGGCGAAAATTTCCGCCTGTTTTTCAGCGATCCATGCTGGCTTTATTCCGGTAACCGGCCTTCATACATAATGCTCAGTTCGCCATAAACTTGTCCCCAATTCCGTATCGGCATGGTTCACTTTTTTGTTGCCTCAAAGGTTGAAAGATAGAGCGCTTTCAACAAGGCTTTATCACTTGGAAATACACTGCGCTGGCGGTTCAGTTTACGGTAGGTGGCATTCAGGCTTTCTATCGCATTTGTGGTATAGATGACCTTCCGGACACTGGCAGAAAACTTAAAAATGGGGGCTATCGCATCCCAGTTCTGTTTCCAGCTTCTCATGGAATTCGGATACTTCGTGATCCATTTTTCTGTGACCCGTTCCAGCGCCTCCCGTGCTTTTTGAAAGGACGCAGCTATGGCTTCCTTGATGCCGGTCAGACCATCCGCACAGATGATCAGGATATCTTTCACCCCGCGGTTTTTCAACCCATTCAGAACAGAAAGCCAGTACTTGGCACTTTCGTTCTCGCCAACTTCAATAGTCAGGACTTCTTTGTATCCGTCGTTGTTGATCCCAAGAATAACATAAGCCGCAAGCTTGCGGATGACACCGTTATCACGGACAGAATAATGGATCGCGTCGATGTAAAGAACAGGATATACTTCTGAAAGCGGGCGGTTCTGCCAGTCCTCGATCTGCGGCATGATCTTATCCGTAACATCTGAAATGAAGCCTTCTGAAGCTTCAAAGCCATAAATGTCCTCAAGGGTATCCGAAATCTGCCTGGTAGTCATACCTTTTGCATACATAGAAATGATCTTCTGGTCAATATCAGAAATATCCTTTTGTCGCTTTTTTACTACCTGTGGCTCAAACGTAGATTTACGGTCCTGAGGGACTTCAATCTGCATACTGCCATAACTGCTGTTTACCTGCTTGGTCTTATAGCCGTTACGGTAATCATCATTGTCAGAACGTTCTGATTTGCTGTAGCCGAGATGATCATCCATCTCTGCTTCCATCATCTCTTTGATAGTGCCGCCGAGTAGATCTTTCAGGGCATCCTGGATATCCTGGGCGGATTCGATGTCGTACTCCTGCAGGAGCTGGCGGATAATGTTGCGTTTACCCTCGGTCATCTGAACTTTGTGTATTGGTTTCTTTTCTCTTGCCATAATAAAAGGCCTCCTATGATTTAGATTTTATCATAGAAGACCCTATACTAACATCTATTTACAGAAAAACTTTCATAGACTCTCCGTAGCTCTTTCTGGTATTCTTTGAAATAATGATAGGTGTCATATTGGGTTGCTCTCGGGATGGTTAGCTTTCACGGTTGATGCCGTCTATATAATATTCTTCCCTTAACATCATTCGCCCGTTTTCATCAAGGACGGGTTTCATCGTAAATTCATCATGCTGGAACAGCATGTAGTCCATGATCTGATTTAGGTTGCTCCCGATTTTTCCAAACTCTGCGGTCAGCTTTTGAAGCTCCGGGACATCAGCAACCACTTCATATGTAATGTTCACATTTCACTCCAGTAATTGTTTTCGGATGTAAGCAGAACGGGATAAGCCTGCTTCATGCGAGACTTTCGTTATAAGCTCAAACTCCGCATCTGACAGACGAAGGGTAATGTGATGGGAGCGTTTGATCTCTTTATCTTTTTCTGGTCTAGCCATAAATTCTCCTTTGAACTTTTTTTGTCTTATCCCGAATAATCAGGGATAAGGCTTTTTTTATGCGTCAGCATCCCCGGCATACGCTGTATGACGCTGCGAACACGAGGCTTTCACAGTAGGAAAGACACCCAAAGGAAAAATTTGGTTTTCAGACGAGAAGGGAGTTGGTGCTGCTGGATATGGCCTTTGTTTGTCTGCTGATGAAATGTCAAAGATAGGATTGCTCTGTCTGAAAAAGGGGGTATTTAATAACAAGCGTATTGTTTCTGAAAAATAGCTTGAAGAAAGTACCATAGTCAGGCTGCGTTGCGGCGAAAAATTTCGTGATATGAAGTATGGTTATTTGTGGTGGATTATTGATGAAAATGAGGGAAGTTATGCGGCTATCGGCAATAGCGGAAATATTATTTATATCAATCCCCAAAAGGAATTGGTAGTAGCGGTTTCCAGTTATTTCAAGCCAACGGTGTTTGACCGAATTGATTTTATTAAAGGACAAATAGAGGAAAAAATTGAAACCAATATTTTGAAACAATAGAATGCATCTGGCTGACAGAAATCATACCTTATCAGGCATACCATACAGTTATGAAAGGGATATCGCTAACTGGATATAAAGGTGCTACAACATTAGAGCCAATGAATTGGGATTATGAAAATTTGTCAATTCAACAGTTTTTAGATTTAGCATATCAAAGAGCCAAAAGAATTGATAATATGCGGACAACATAAGTTCCAGTTTGAAAGGAGCAAAAATATGCAGTATGAAAAAGCTGATTGAATTTCTGGATGAAATCAGCATTGATAATCAGGAGACTATGTGCGAGGCACTGTCGTTGTCTTCAGAAACGTTTCTTGATTTTGTGGATTGCATTCTGATAGCCAGACACAGGATATTAGGGGATGAAGTATGAAATTATGATTTTGATAAAAAACTGAATAAGACGCTGTAGGAGCGTTGGAGAAGCACTTTGTATGGAAACATACAGGGTGCTTTTTTCGCTGCCACGCACTTGAAAAAAGCAGCTCTATGAAGAACTGGAGGATTGCGGAAAACGCCTGATGGGGTATAAAGAATGTTTCTAGATCATGGGAAAAGACCGCAGCAGCTATTCTAAAACAAACCTGGAAGCAACTTTTATGCGGATGAAAGAAGATCATATGCTGAATGGTCAGTAAAAGCCCGCAAATAATGTTCAGATCACAGTAGAAAACTATTTCATTATTTATGGTTATGTGAGCAATGACCGCATGGATTATAATACCCTGATCCCTGTTTTAGAGAAACACCGAATTCTATGGGATATTCTTATTTCTGTATGAAAAGCTTAAAAATCGGTATTGACCGACAGCCCCTGGTACATATGGGGCATGGTTTATGTTCTCTTCTATTTCTGAAAAATTTCTGCAGTTATTTTGAAAAGCCTGGATAATATAAGTACCCGGATATTTCACGGGAACATCGGGAAAACTTATCTTTCAGGAGGAGACTAGTGTGAAAGAAAGTAGAGGACAGCCAGTAAATGGCGCACTTCAACAGGCTGTCTTTGAATAGGCAACTTTTTAGAGATTATAGAATTAGCAAAGGATTACTTTAAGAAGCTATTGGAACATCAGGAGGAAGCAGACCTTCCTTTTGCAAAAGTTTCATGGCTTGTTTGATAGCCTTAGCCTTTTGTTTTTCAACAAGTGGTGCAGGCATATCCATTTTATATAAGTCGCTCGGATTCCATGCTTCTCCAGTAGACAGCATCTGGTAGATTGCAGTGAGAATCATACGGGCAATCGCAATAATGGCTCTTTTCTTGCCACGACGTTTTACAAGAGATTCATATTTCTTTTTGTAGTAAGGAGATTTATCGGATTTTACGGCTGCATGAGCACACTGTACTAATGCAGGTTTGAGGTAAACACCGGCACGTGTGATCCGGACAGATTTCTTCTTACCAGCAGATTCATTGCTGCCTGGCGTAAGGCCAGCTCAGCAGCACAAACGTAGGTAGTCGATGATGGATGTGGCTGACTTCCCAAAGATATCGGAAACAGCAGAATCTAATGCTACATTACAGACCGTAAGAGCATTCTGATACCGATTCTTTTCACTGGAACGGCAGGACACAAGCCTGTAACGGTATCGTGTGTATTCTCTGAGAATACGGATAGCCTTACAAGGAATATAGCTGCCTTTCACAAGTCCGAGACGGGATAAATCCCCGATCCATTTAGAATCTTTTTCGTCATTCTTGTTACCTTTTACAGCCTTTACCCATTTAGGATTAGCAATGGTAACATTGATTTCATCTTCAAGAAGATTAAAGACAGGAACCCAGTATTTACCTGTGGATTCCATGCAGACATCGTGACAGTTGTTTTCTAACAGCCATCGCTTGAATTCAAGAATAGAATTGTTGAAGGTGGAAAATCGTTTTTTTGATAAAAAGGCTCAATGCCACCTGTGGTTTTAATGATAGTGGCAACGAGAAAAGATTTGTGAACATCGACACCACAACAGGTTTGGTAAGTGACTTTCATAGGTCAGACTCCTTTCGCAAAAGATAAGAAGCCATTGACTGAACTGCCACACATTTAACTAAGGAGTTAAAACAATTCTTAGTGTACGGACTGGTAGTACCACTTATTTGTGCTTGAAAAGGCAGAACTTACACTGATTATCATGCTGTCTGAAACAAGGAAAGTTTTTACAACTCACCTCACCGTGCTTTGTAGTGTAGCTTCTTACAAACTATTTTACAGCACAGCGTATGGCGTTTGAAATACTTTCATTACTATTTGTGCCGCCAACTGAAAGGCGGCGGAATGGAGATTATCATGAAAACAACTGATTATGAAATTCAGATTAAAGATTATCTAAACTATTTACGAGACGAGGAACACAGCCCAGCCACGATCAAGCAGTATCAGCGTGATATTTTTTGTTTTTTTTCCTTTATCGATGCTGGAGAACTAACCAGGGAGACAGTTCTCCATTATAAGGAGGAGTTGGAACAGCAATATCAGCCCGTCAGCGTCAATGTAAAGCTGTCTGCCCTAAACAACTTTTTTTCCTTTATTGGGCGGAATGATCTGAAGCTAAAATTTCTGAAAATTCAGAAAAGCGCTTACTGTTCCGCTGAAAAGGAACTGAGTAAAGCTGAGTATTTGAAACTAATCAATGCAGCAAAGGAAAAGAAAAACGAAAAATTGGCCATCCTTTTGCAGACGATTGGCGGTACAGGAATCCGGGTATCCGAAGTGAAGTATATCACAGCGGAAGCTGTCTGCCGGGGCGAGGCGGTGATCCGGCTGAAGGGAAAAACTCGCACAATCCTGCTGCCGAAGAAACTGCAAAAGAGCCTAAAAGGCTATATACGCCGGGAAAAGATTACAGCCGGGCCGGTTTTTGTCACCCGAACCGGGCGGCCTTTAGATCGGAGCAATATATGGAAGATGATGAAGGGCCTGTGCCGGGACGCGGGTGTGGACGAGAAAAAGGTATTCCCCCACAATCTGCGTCACCTGTTTGCCCGGTGCTTCTATTCGGTGGATAAGGACATCGCCAAGCTGGCGGATATATTGGGTCATAGCAGCATCAATACCACACGCATTTATATTATTACCAGCGGAGTGGAACACCGTCGCCGTTTGGATGCGTTAGGGCTTGTGGTTTGAACAGAAAAAGGCAAAAAAAGAGCGCAGACACCTTTTTTTGACATCTGCACCGTTTGATGACTTTGCTTCATAATTTACCTTATGTGGTACTTTTGTGCACAAGGAAATACATAATCAGCCCAATACTTATTTAGTATATGGGAAAATGCCCAGTTTGTCAAAGGAAAAGTCTTGAAATCTCTTGGCTATATACAAGTTTGAGCATGAAAATAAAGCCTTACGGATTTCTTTTCCAGAAAGGCTTGTTTTGATATGTCCCAATATGAGCCGATGCTGGTGTATTACCGGCTTCCTATACATTGGCTCCATATGATTCCTGCGCTTCATACCACATAAGGTAAATTATGTGTCGAACTTGTAAAAGGATAGGAATGCGAAACCCGTCTCAAGACCGAGAAACCGCCGTCATCCTGGTGGCAACTTATGGCTGCCAGTGCTGCAGATTTACGGCAATTCCGTGATGCCTGCTTTGGAGGACGGACAAATCATTTATGCTGTCAAGACATCGGAGTTTGAACCGGGCGAGATTGCTGCTTTCTACTATAACAACAAGATTTTAGTAAAGCGCATCATCTGCGGCCCTGGCGACTGCAATATTGAAAAGCTGGACAGTCTGACGGAAATGTGGGAGTCAGCGCTCCAGTCATTGCCGATAGAAGGAACCGTGGTGGACGGCGGCGATTTTGGGGAAGGTCTCCATTGGGAGCTGACCCAAAATGACGCTGGAGCATATGCCCGTGAGGTGCCGAACAAAAGTGAGAAAGGTACAATCACTGTAGAAATGGAATATGGCGGCAAGGCTGTAGCAGGCAGAATCCTAACAGCTTACCGGGTAGGAGACAGAAAGGAGGTGGTTTTTGCGATGGCAGACAATATAAAAAAAGAGACCAGACCCAATATTCATATTGGCTATCACGTGGGTAAGTTGACTGTAGCCACCCCGACTGACCAGCGGAAAAACGGTTACACCATCTGGCGCTGCCAGTGCGATTGTGGCGGGGAAATCCTGCTGGACACCCGCTGTCTGCAGCGGGGCACAATCCAGGACTGCGGCTGTGAAACAGTGGTAAAGCCTGGTCAGCGAGATATTACCGGTCAGCGATTCGGGAAACTGACGGTGCTTTATCCCACTGGGGCAAAAGGCAGGGGTGGAAGCCTGATCTGGCATTGCAAATGCGACTGCGGAGGCGAGGTGGATGCACCGCTGCATCAGCTCAGCTCTGGTTATCGGAAAAGCTGTGGATGTCTGAGCAGACCAGCCCTGAAGGACTATATTGGAAAGCGGTTTGGTAAGCTTGTGGTTCAGAAGTACGCAGGCAAATGGGAGGGATTGCACCGGTGGCTGTGTCTCTGCGACTGTGGAAATGAGACTGTAGTGGGTCAGACAGCATTACAGAACGGCAAGACCAAAAGCTGCGGCTGTCTCGGGCATCCGCCGGCGCAGGATATTTTAGGGAGGCAGTTTGGAGACCTGACAGTCACGGCCTACGATGGAAATCGGGAGGGCACCTATTTCTGGCACTGCCGGTGCAAGTGCGGGAAAGAAACGGTTGTCCGGCAGAACAATCTGCTGCTGGGGCATACGAAAAGCTGCGGTTGCCTCCAAAGAGCGCAGATTGTGAACAATCTCCGATTAGTAGACGGAACCTCTGTGACCATTCTGGAGGCAATGAAAAACCGTGTGATTGCCAGCAATACCAGCGGCTACAACGGGGTTTACCGGAACCGAAAAAGCGGAAAGTGGATAGCGCAGATTACATTTAAGGGGAGAACATATTACCTCGGTTCATTTGTGAAAATCGAGGATGCTGTAAAAGTCCGGAAGGCAGCGGAAGAACGAATGTATGGTGAATTCCTGGAATGGTATTACGCAAACCATCCGGTGGAAATAACTATGCCAAAATTGCAATAGAAGCAACAAAAGTGATAGAAGATACAGACGTAGCGGAAAGGAGGGCTTATGCCAGCAAAAAGTGAGCTGACTGGTCATTTTGAGTTCCTGATGGCTGTATCCGAAAGATGCAAGATACAGTGAAAAACCAGTTGATAGAAGAATTTGTAATTTTTGATGCGAGAATAAGGATTTTCCGTTGTTGATGATGGAAGTGTACAGGTCGGGGACTACGAGCTGCAGGTGGAGTATAGGGAAGTTAATGTTACTGTTCACGCACCACTGTCCCGCGAGGTGTTTTGGGGCTGATGGCACCA
>CAMQZX010000196.1 GCA_947039785.1 uncultured Lachnospiraceae bacterium
ACAACTTTGCCAGCTTCAACGCTGTCTGGCTATAGATAATGACCGTGTCCTTTTTTGCATCTTCCGGGGAATAATCCTCCCCCATCGCGGTGCATCCTTTTTCGGCAGACTCATGGACTTTACCCATTTTTTCTTTGGTCTCGTCCAAAACTTTATCCACTTTCAACGTAGCTTTACAAGCCAGAACGGCGCTCGCTACAGTGCCAACAACGCCAGCCACGACAAGAATTTCCGGACTGTGCTTTTTCAACTGGAAACTGACCTTATTAAAGGTTCCGCTTACCTTTGTCATGATTTCTGCTTTTTTCATAGCTAAATAGTCTCCTTTTCTAATCTTCTAATTTTTTTTCAAATGGTCAATAAGATGCTGTGTATACCAAAGGATTTTCTCCAAATCCTGAATACCGTTCTTTTTCTTCCACCGGCAGGCATACTTGAGAATATTTCCTGTATCCGTAGCCTCGATTCGTACATAGGCACCTCCTCTAGTTAATCGGCAGCGCTTTGGGTAATTTGAGAATATATCCATCTCTTACCCGAACCGGTTTACATCCGCTGATATCTGTCCAGCCATATTTATTCACGGCATAATTATCTGTGGATACACCGGCGAGGTCATACAGGTCCCCAACACTCACAACTTCATACTGACTGATAATCTCGTTCATCGCGTCAAGAACCGACTCTGCATCTCCGCGAGTTTCAAAGACGATATCATCATAATCATATCCGCCGCGGGATGAAGCCAAGCGTTCACGTCTTCGATCCGGCTCACGGTCATAGAACTTTCCGTATGATACCTTGGTTCCGGACGAAGCTTTTCTTGTCCGTCCGGTTTCTCCGTACAAAATCATGTCAATACCGTTCGTAATGATATCTGATATCGCCTTTTTAATCGCCGGAACGAGAACATCCATCAAAACATAAGACTTCACATTTCCGACGTCCTCGGAAATAAAAATATCGGCGAACTTCTGCATCTCGCCTTTTTTCTTAGGCTTTGCCGATCTGCTAATCACCTTTTCCACCTTTTTATCTGGTGGAGCTGTTCCCTCCTTTTGGGTTTCTTTAGATTTATGAGAATTAGGTCTGTATTCCTCCATTCTCTTCTCCTTTCGCTAAACAGTAACCAACTTTCCCGGCAACGTAATTTTTGTATTAGGAAGCTTGTTATTCTGCTTTTTAAACTGATATGAGAGATTACTTCTTGCTTTCCTCTCAGACGTTGCGTACGTAGAGCCTTTCCAGTTATGCGCAACGCAAATCTCAAATTCCATAACAGGTCCGCTGTACTTATACTGGTTCATAAGCCACCTCCTTAATGCAAAAAAGAAAAAGGGAAAGCACCTTGTTACAGGTACCTTCCCCGTCTGAACACTGTTTTTCTTACATTTACGCCGGATCTTCATCAACGGTCTCTCCGCTCACGATTTCTACCTCCTCGAAATCATCGAAATCCTCCTGCTCGACCATCTGTTTATTCTTCTTCCGGGCCTTAATATGTGCTACCGCCGGGTCAATGATATATTTACCAGCTACATAGCCGACAATAAACACCAATCCGAAGACAGCCGCTTTCTTAAATCCGTTAGCCGAACTTACTTTCACAATCTCCTCAGTAGTTTCCATAACCTCTTCGTTTGTCATAATTTCGTTGTTTTCCATTGTGTTTTCTCCTTTCAATAATCAGAAAATATGCGGTTTCTTCCATTAAAGACATTGTTTTTTTCGCGTACTTATCAGGCAGTGCGGAAATCGTATCGAGGCGCAATATGATACTCGATTACAAGGCAAGGTGTTCCGTCATCTGCCAACTGGGAACTGAATGACAAATCAATATAGCCCTGATCAATATTCCAGCCGAGCTCGTCGCCGATGCTGACCGGATTTAAGCCGATTTCATAGTAGAAGTCGTTCAGAGAAATATACATCTCATCCCGCATCTGCCGATTCAACTCGTTTGCTGCCTTTTTCAGTTTATCTATATCGGATTTGAAATATCTTCCCGATACAGCATCGTAACAGAGAGTATTGCCTCTTTCAGTGATGATCACTTCTCTGTTGGTTATAGGGTTCTTTTCAATCTTATCTTTAGCTACAGCATCCCGAATAGATTGCTCTTTTTTTTCTCCGATTGTTTCCACTACTTTTTCCTGATATTCCTTCAGAGCAGACTCGGAGAGGGCGTATGCTGTAGCCAAAGCTGCCCGCCGTCTCATATTTACCGAACTGGCTCCAATTAAACAAGCTATTGAAACCGTTCCAATGGCAGCCGTCGGAATATAACAAGTCCACGCCGCCTGGATTGTTTCTTTTGGCGTAAGCTCGTTTACCTCCAGTTCATCCTTCTTTTCCTCAATAAGAATTAGAGCTTTAGGCGTTGCCCGGACAGCTATCACAGTTGTTGTAATCATCCCTGCGATTCCGATCCCGGTTAAAATTTCCGGGCTGTGTTTCTTTACAGCGGTTCGCATATTCCGCATCGCCGCCGTTATGGTGTTTTTGTTCATCGATATGCTCCTTTCAGTTTTTGCTGCACATAAACACATCCTCTTTCAAAAATATAAAACCGCCCACAAGGGGCGGTAATTAACCTAACCAGAAGACCGGACGAACCCCAAAAAGGGACGAAGCGTTGCCGCAGTCCGCATAGGCACCCTCGCCCACAACAGCAAAATGAACCGAAGAAGACTTTACTTTATTCTGCAACCAGCCCCATTCCCAAAATTCTCCTTCCCGAATCGCAATGCAGTTATTGCGGTCTTTCATAAGAGACCACTGTTTCTTACCACTCGACTTATAACCATCGATATCACCAAAGAATTCCTCTGCATACGGGATACGAAACAAATCACCGTTCTTAAAGGGAACCATGATACTCCGAACAGAGCTGAAAATACCCAGAACTTCTTCTTTCTGGAGCTCTTTGCGCAAATCACTCGCTTCATATCCGCCTTTGTTTGTATTCTTACGGTTCATCTGATATGCCGTATCCAAATACTGATCTAGAAGAAAGAGTGCCCCTTTTCTAGTAACCTTCTGACAGGTCGCTGTATACTTGCCAACCTCAATTTGGTCACCAACCTTAAACTCATTTGCCGCCTGAATTGTTACTTCCTGTTTTCTTAATGCTTTCATTTACTTTTTTCTCCTTTCATTTTTTAGCTCATTATTTCAAACATCTTGTAATTTCCAAGATGTCTGTTGCCATTTTATAGGCGACACTAAATATCTGCCGGTCCTCTTTATCTGCATGGTCTTTTGCAGAAAACTCCCGTGTCTTTATTGCAAAAATCCGATACAATATCAATTGGGTCTTGCTCCGGATTTTTGCGAACACGATTCAAAAGCTCGTTTCTAGCCCATCTTTGATAACTAGCTTCCTTAAACTTATCCCAACTTCACTGCAGTTCCATGATATCGAAAATATAATCATCGATAATCAAGATAACTTGTTCATGCTTAGACATAGCTCTCTCCTTAGAACAGAAAAGAAGAGCCCTTGTTAGGACCCTTCGATTTTGTCGTCTCTTGTGGCAAGTGCTTCATTTACCTTTTCTTCGATTTTTTCATCCATTTTCTGTTCGTTGACCCAATCGGTTACAAGCGTTGCCGCCACCCCGATTACAGTCGCAGTCAGACCAAGAACTTTAATCAATTTACTTTTAGTATTCATAAAGCGATTACCTCCTTTTCATAATAGAGCTTGTTATTTCTGCGAGTTACTCAAATTTGCAGAGCGCCATTGTATCAATGGTAATGCATTCCAAACCGTCTTCCAGAGTTGTTTTCTGATTATCAAAATCCAACCAATAGGATTCCATCTCTTCAACCATATAGCTTATATCCCAACCCATTTCGTCACCTTTCTCTACACCATCGATACCGAGAAACGATAAATATTCATTTAAAGAACAATCACCGCGTATTGAAAGATTCCGATTAACATGGTATTGGGCGTTCAACACGGCAGCCATTGTTGTGGTAAAATATTTCTTCGATGTAAGGTCATAGAAAAGTAACTCCTCACTTTCAGGGTCCATGTCCATGTTATAAACCTGATATCCCCATTCCTGTGAAGCGACTTTTGCATCTTTAGCCATTTCAGCATGAATTTTGTTATCTGCATCCTCGCCATAAACCTTTTTAGCCGCCTGACGATATTGCTTGTAAGATTCATTAAGCATAGCATAAGCACTTGTCAAAGCTGCCTGATTTCGTTTATCCATTACGCCAATACCAATGATACAAGTAACCGTACCAACGCCTACCAAAACAGACGGAATATAACATTTCCAAGTTGTTTGCACCAGTTCCACAGGCGTAAGTTTATCCGTTTCCATCTCATCTTTCTTAGCTTTGATAAGCTTCATTGCCTTAGGTGTAGCCCGAACAGCCGTTACAGCCGTGCCAACAACACCGACGATTCCTAAGGCAGTTAAGATTGTTGGGGATGATCGCCGTAATCCCGTTGAAAATTTGCCCATTTTCTTCTCCTCTCAAAAAAGGGCACAAGACCCCAAGATTTATCTAACCAACCAGAACTCCGGACGAACTCCAAAAGAGTTCGAAGCGTAGTGGCAGTACGTAAAGCCATAGTTGTACACATAAGCGAAACCAGCCGAAAAAAACCTCTGCTTTACCGCATTTCTGAGCCAACCCCATTTCCATTTATTATTGAGATATGCTACACGATTTTTCCGCTCCTTCATAAGAGGAAGCTGCTCATCCTCATCCGGCTCAAAATGCTCGTTATCCCATTCGTCATCGTGACCGAACAACTCACAACTCGCCTACTGTCGGAATAGACAGATCGTCACTCCGGCTTTTAAGCTCTTCAGGGAATGCCGCCAAGAGAACCGTGTCAATCCACTTCTTCAAATCAGATTCCTCATAACCACCCTCATTGCTTCTCTGATTGTTCATCGGCCTGCTTGTAACATACTCATCGAAAATAAACAAGACGCCCTTGTCCGTAATCTTGTGAGCCGTTGCGGTAAAGTTCCCGATCTCTATCACGGATACCAAAATCTGATCCCCGACCATAACCTCTCTTGTTCCAGTTCCTGTCTCCGTAATACTTTGATGTTTTCCATTTCTTTTTCTCCTTTCATTTTTGGATAAAATATAAGAGCCGTTGCCGACTCAAAAACCTAAGAGAAACAGATAGGACTCGAACCTATAACCTCACCACTTACGTTTTACCGGGGCAACGCTCTACCAATTGAGCTACTGTCTCTCCATAATATAACTTGTGAATTTCGCGTATGTAAAAGCTAAGAGACCGTGTCTCCACGATCCCTCCGCTACTATAAACCAATTGCACTCAAAATTTTTGTGAGTTCGTCTTTATTCAATTCTGCATCAACATTTAGATGTACATGGGCTGTTCCATCGGCAATAGAGGCGGTAAATTCATTTAACTGCAGCTCTACATCATATCCAGTTTTTTTCTTCACCGTTCTTTTTACCAGTTTCGCAACCAAAGTCTTCATAAATTTTGATCCGATTTTCATTTCGTCCATACCTCGCTAACTCCTTTCAGTTCAATAGTTTTTCATAAAAGGAATTGTAAAAAGTGTGTCTAAATATCACGTCTATCGAAGACTGTTTCCCATCGCTCTCTCGCAATCGGCTTCATTTTCAGCGCCCACATAATCTGTCGAACAGTAACGGTTGGATAAAGACCATCCTTACATTCTCCTGCCCGTTCATCAAAGTATTTTTTAAATTCAGGATGTAAATATAAATCGTCTGTCAACCAAGGGTCAACTTCGCTCCACCATGTACTCTTTGTCTCTGAATCGTATCGCTGTTGAATGACAGCTAATCCTTTGTCGTTGATTTGAAAGAGAGTGCAACTGTTATAAACCGGATGTTCACAAATATAAAGTTTGCCATACATGGAAAGATAAATAGTAGGCTTTTCATAATGGTATCTCATACTTGTCTCCTAAAAGCAAAAGAAAGAGTCCTTGTTAGGACTCCTCTTCGTTACTAAAAACCATCTCTTTTAATTTTTTGCCGTTGTATGTATGAGTGTTGTAAATGCCTTCGGGATCATACTTTTTGTGTATCGTCTATCCAATGCTAAAGGATATATTACCCAGCATCCAGCCGAACCACAAAAATGCTCTCTCTAAAAAATTTAATCTTACTCTCATAATGATACCTCCAAATAATTTGTTTATGGTTTCTCCATAATAGGAACTGTAAATTTAGCGCAAAAAAGAAAGAGCCCTCGTCAGGACTCCCTCTTGTGTTGATAATTCTTTAATTGTCAAATAGTTTACATGACGTTTTGCAATGCGGATATGGACCCCCGCAAGCTCTGCATCCTTTTGGCGACACATTGCCTCTATAGGATTCGAGCGTTTCTTCTGTCCATTCTTCTTCGCTATCTTCATACTCGTAATCCATTTCATCTACTTCCCATCCACATGATGGGCAGGCATAAATATCACAGCCACCCTCTGAATCTTCTCTTCGGTCCATAACTGCTCCACAACGATTGCAAATCGCGTATCCGTTATTCAGGTACTCCATTAACTCCATACCTTCTGGTTTAATAATTTTTTGGCTCATAAAGTCATTACCTCCTTGATAATCTGAAAGTAACGGTATAATTGTACAGTTACTCTCCATATTAAGTCAAGAGATAAAAGAGCTCTTTAGCATCTCCTTTCCATAATAGAGGCTGTAAAAATCACGCAGAAAAACGAAGAGGACGTGTAATATACGCCCTCCATCGTCTTAAAATCGTTCATTTTTCTATTTTCTCGTTGGTCTAAAACGGTTGAACAATCCTCTGAATGTTGTTGAGGTGTATGTTCCGGTTTCCTCAAACTTAAATCCCCTTTTCATCCAGATACCATAGAACATCAACGGTATCATAAGTTCTGCCGCCGCAATTCCCAATCTGAAGTATCGATCTTTAATCTGTTCTGACAACTGAGTACGTTTCATTTCTTCATCGCGAGTGCCGGCTTCTTCTTCCATTACCCGACGATTGTACTTTTCATCATACTCCCAGTCATTCTTGGATTCCTCAATTCTCAGTTTGTAGAGCTTTGCCAGATTATCAATTGCTGTTGATTTTTCTTTGCTACCTGCATTTAATCTGGATAAAGCCTGAATCTCCCTGCTAATCTCCCCGCTTAACAAATCTCTGATGTTTTCTTCCATTTTTAGTTTCTCCTTTCAAATAGTCTATTACTGATTCCATAAGAGAGCGTGTTATTCGTGCGAAATATAACTTTTAAGATCAACCTGCAGAAGCACCTGTTTCTTGGCAGATATGTCACCAACGCCTTTTGACAATTCTAGAAACATAAAGGGGCCGTCCGGATCAGAAGTATCAATACGAAGTTTACCAACGGATTTAGACTGCCGGACTATACTCGAAAAAATACAACCAACAACCACCCCAATTGTAAACACAATTACAAGTTCCATATTCTTCTCCTTTCAAATTGTTTTTCAGAATTTTCCACCCGGGAATTTTTCAGATATCAAAATACCATGTTTTTTCGTCACCTGCATACTGGAATTCTAAGCTAGAATAAAAAGAAAGAGCCCTTGTTAGGACTCCTCCCCTGTTCATAACCTTATTTGTGAATTTCTTTTGCAATTTCCGCCGCTTTTTTGACATCCACTTCAAGATCGCTTGACGGGTCAAAAAACTTAATGATTCCGTCCTCATGCAATGTTCGCAGACCTGACCCGTAACAGTATCTAGATA
>CAMQZX010000197.1 GCA_947039785.1 uncultured Lachnospiraceae bacterium
CGGATATTATGAACTATGATCTGATGATAAAAAATGCCAAAATTGTCAATTCAGATGCAATCCGTGAAGGATGCATTTTGGTAAAAGATGAAAAGATTGCAGCCATCACAGCCAGTGAAGAGGGATTTACGGCAGATAAAACCATAGATGCAAAAGGAAAATATGTGTTACCTGGAGGTGTGGATGTCCACATTCATTTCCGTGACCCTGGTCTGACTTACAAAGAAGATTTCAGTACAGGTTCCATGGCAGCTGCAGCAGGAGGAATCACTACTGTATTTGATATGCCTAATGTTCAGCCTCCTACTCTGAATGTGGAAAACTTTGAAATCAAACGAAAAATAGCAGAAGAGAAATCCTATGTAAATTATGGAATCTATGCATATCTTGTGAATAATCTGGATCAGATCGACGGACTCATTGACGCAGGCGTGTGTGGTTTCAAATGGGATTTAAGTACTTTTGACTGGGAATTGCCGGAAGGCTACTACCTGCCGGACAATAATGAGGCTGCCGATATTTTCCGGCAGATTGCAAAGCATGATTATGTTGTAACTGTACATGCGGAAGATATGGAGCTGGTAAAAAATTATACAGAGCATTTGAAGGAAACGGGAAGAGACGAGAAAGATTTCCTGGCTCATGTGGAAGCCAGACCGGATATTGTGGAATTATCGGCGCTGTATCGAACCTTCGTACTTTCCGAGGTGTCTGGATGCCGTGTACATATTACACATCTGACCTCTAAAAGAGGATTGGAACTGATTAAAGAATTTCAGCAGAAGGGTACGCCGGTGACTTCGGATGTGGGACCTTCCTGGTTTACCTTCTGTGCAGAGGACTATGAAAAATACGGCGGAGGAATCCGGGTAATTCCGGCTATCCGTTATAAAAAAGATACAGATGCACTGTGGAATGGATTGGCCAGCGGTGATATTGAAGTGATGGCTACCGATCATGCGCCCCATTCCAATGAAGAGAAATTTGAAAGAAGCTGGTGGGATACACTTCCGGGAACGATTGGTGTGCAGACCAGTCTGCCGATTCTTCTGGATCGCGCCAACAAAGGAGAAATTTCACTGAACCGTATCGTGGACTGTTATGCTACAAAGCCTGCACAGATTTTTGGTCTGTATCCGAGAAAAGGATATCTGGCACCAGGAGCAGATGCGGATATTACCATCGTAGATATGGAAAAGGAATGGGTAGTGACCCACGAAGAAATGTACAGTAAAACCAAATATACGCCATACAACAATTTCAAACTAAAAGGAAAACCGGTCATGACCATTGTTATGGGTAACGTGGTGATGGAAGAAGGAGAAATTGTAGGAAAACCAGGTACAGGTAAGCTGGTGAACCCAAAACAGCAATGGTAAAACAAGGAGGGCGTGCGCTATGATTATTGACCATCATAACCATATATGGGAAGGAGAATCTACAGGCGGTTTTTTGGATGAAGGAATGAGTGTGAAGAGAATTCTCAAGGAGATGGATGAAGCAGGAGTTGACATGGCGGGAGTCTGCACAGTGGCTCAGTCCATCGACAATGATTATGTGGTGAAGGCTCAGAGAGAACATCCGGATCGATTTTTTGGCTTTTGCATGGTAAATCCCAGAGAACAAAATGCCAGAGAAACCCTTCGCAGATATCTGGATCAGGGACTTATGGGGTTGAAGCTTCATCCCAGGCTTCATGGGTATCAGCTGGGAGACCATATACTGATGGATCCGCTTATGGAAGTGTGCCAGGAATACAAAGTTCCCGTGTTTGCCCATGGAGGATCCGAGGAAAATGACCATCCCTTCTATTTTGAAGAGATAGCCAGAGCATTTCCATCCGTTACTGTAATCCTGGGACATATGTGTGCTCTGAACTACTGTGACGATGCCATCACAGTGGCTGCCAGAAATAAAAATATCTATCTGGATACTTCAACCGCAGAGCTTTTCTCGGTGAAGGCAGCCATTAAGACAGTGGGAGCGGACAAGATTGTCATGAGTACAGATTGGCCCGGCAATGACTTTCGCATGGAACTTCTGAAAATTAAAATTGCAGCCGATGGCGATCAGGAAATTTTTAATAAAATCGCCGGCGAAAATATGAGAAAAATTATGAATTTATAGGAGGAACACAAATGAAACAGGAATTAATTGTAATGCTCACCTACAACGATGAGACTGTAAAAGACGCAAAAGAGTGTTTTTTGACATGTAAGGACCTGGGAATCAGAGAATGGGGATTTAAGGATGTAGGACTTCCCAAAGAAGAAATGGTAGATTTGGTAAAAACCATGAAAGAAGCAGGTGTGACCACCAACCTTGAAGTGGTATCTCTTTCTGAGGAAGAAGGATTGGCAGGAGCAAAAATTGCTGTAGAGTCAGGCTTTGATGTATTGATGGGTACAGTATATTATGATTCCATCCGTGACTATCTGAAAGGAACCGGAGTGAAATATTATCCATTCTGCGGAAAAGTTTACGGACATCCTTCCATTTTGGATGGAACCATTGAAGAGGTGGTTGCACACGCAAAAGAGCTGGAGGCAAAAGGCGTGGAAGGAATTGACTTGCTTTCCTATCGTTACACGGGCGATGCCATTGCGCTTCTGGGAGAAGTGGTAAAAGCTGTGAATATTCCTGTAGTTTCCGCAGGCAGCATTGACAGCTTCCAGAGAATTGATGATGTGGCAGGAACCGGTGCAGCAGGAATGACCATGGGATCTGCACTTTTTGCCAAGAAGTTTAAAGATGGAACCTTCAAAGAGAACCTGGAAATCGTATGGGACTACATGAAATAAATAATAGAAAGTTTTACTGCGAAAATTTAATTTAAGGAGGATACAACTATGGTAGAGAAAAATCCTGGGATGAAATTGGTGGAAGGAAATCATTTGAGCATTACCAGAGCAAGTGTTAATCCGTATTCAGCAAATTTGCTGCCAAAGGCATTTGTATTGGACAGCTTTTTGCCGGAATGGGACGGTACAAAGGCATATGTCTATGCAACACCGGCCATCGGTGCTAAATTTCTGGAGTGTAAACTGGTAATCAAAAAGGATGGTGGAAGCAAAGAGAGAATTGTTAATGGGTATGAGAACTTTATGTATATAATCAAAGGAAATGCAGAAGTAATCATATCAGGACAGACTCACAAAATGGAAAAAGAAGGATATTTCTGGCTTCCTCCAATGGTGGACTTTGAAGTCAAAAACAAACAGGAGGAAGACCTGGAAATTTTGTGGGTGAGAAAGCGTTACGAGGAGACAAAATTCTATTCCGTTCCGGATATGATCATCTCCAGTGTACTGGATATTGAGCCTATTCACAGTCAGGCAGAGGAAGAACAGCAGTGTCTGCCTTTTGAGAAGAATTTTGGATTTGATATGGCTATGAATATGCTGACTTTCTATCCAGGTGTTACGTTCCCATTCACGGAGACTCATGTCTTTGAGCATGGCGGATATTTCCTGGATGGAAGAGGAAACTTCTGGATTAACGGAATTAACTATGAGGTTCATGAAGATGATTTCTGCTATATGGCACCTTTTGCACCTCACTATGTGGTTTCCTATGGACCGGAACCCCTTCGTTACCTTTTATATAAAAATGTGAACAGAGATTTTTCACTGTAATTTGGAAATCCAACAATAAGGGGAAGATTTGGGGAGGTTATTTATGAAGACTGGTACATATTTTATTGCTGTGGATCAGGGTTCCTCCGGTACCATGAGTGCTTTGTTTGACGAGACATTAACCATGATAGACATGGTAGATCTTCCGGTGTCTGTGTTCACTCCCAATTATGGATGGGTGGAACACGATGCCTGGGAATTGCTTGAGACGGTGAAGAGAGGAGTACAGCAGCTAATAGAACGAAATCCCGGTTGTCTTGGACAGCTGGGAGGTATCGGTCTGGCCAACCAGGGTGAATCCTTTCTTCTGTGGGATACCTCTACAGGGGAGCCTGTAACGCCGGTGATCAGCTGGCAGGATGCAAGAAGTGAAGCGTATTGCAGCAAGCTGCGTCAGGAAGGCTATAATTCCTGGTTCCACAAAAAGACTGGTTTGCATTTGTCCAGTGAATGGCCGGCCTTGAAGGTACGGGAGTTGAGAAAAAGTGACCCGGATTTGGATGCACGCTGTAAAAGCGGACAGATTGCCTTTGGTCAATTGGATGCCTGGTTTGTTTACGCCCTCAGCCATGGAAAGCTTATGGCATCGGATCACGGAACTGCCTGCAGGACCGGATTTTATAATCTGGAACAGGGAGGCTGGGATGGAGAACTTCAGAAATTTTTCCACGGAGAGGATTTGATTTTTCCAGAGCTTATCGATAATGTCTGTTGTCTGGAGTATATGGATTTTGGCATTGGAAAGCAGATACCGTGGATTGCAGGAGGTCTGGATCAGTCCGTCACCCTGATTGGGCAGAAATGTACCCAAAAGTACATGGCAAAGGTTACCTATGGTACCTGCTGTGCCTGCTGGATGAATCTTGGACAGGACATTCTGCTGGATGATCAGCTTACCACCAGTGTGGCATGGAAGCTGAAAGGACAGTCAACCTATGCGCTGGCAGCAGAGGGGGGCGCTTCCGGAAATATTATTACCTGGTTACAAAAGAACTTTGGAGCAGACTGGCCTATGGAGGAGCTTTCACACATTGCAAAAGCCTTTGATGATCAGACTTCTCTGATTTTCGTACCTGCATTTCAGGGGCTTGCTGCTCCATACTGGAAAGAGGCAAAGGGTACTCTGTTTGGAGTCACCACAGGTACCAGAAGGGAGCATATATTAAGGGCAGGACTGGATGCAGTTGCTTATACCATGAAAGATATTGTGGACAGTATGCCAAAGTTTCGAGCCTTTGTGGCTGATGGCGGAATGACTGCAAATGATTATTTGATTCAGCGTCAGGCTGACGTTTTGCAAAGCCCTGTGATAAGGTCCAAAGAAAAAGAAGGAACGCTTATGGGAATCGTATATCTGTGTGCGTTAAGCCTGGGAATTTTGGACAATCTGGACTTTTTAGATGAGCCGGAGAGCGCAGAAACCTTTATACCCCATGTTTCAGGAGAAGATTCGGGATACCGGCTTTGGAAGAAATCGGTACAGACCGTGATAGAGTATTATAAGTAGTTTGGTGGATTGAATTTGAAACCAGAAGAAAGGAGCATTTTCATGAAAAGTTTTGAAAATTGTGAGAAATTACAGCAAAGAGCCTTGAAAAGTATGCCTTTGGGAGTGAACTCCAATGGACGTTTTTGGGGCAAGGGCATCACTCCATATTTTAAAAGAGGAAAAGGCGCTTATGTATGGGATGTAGATGATAATAAATATGTAGATTACCGTTTGGCATTCGGTCCGGTTATTTTGGGATATGCTTATGATGAGGTAGATGAATGTGTCATTGAGGCTCTGAAAACAGGTGTGACACCTGGCATCACCACGGAAAGAGAAGTAGAGGTAGCAGAAAAAATTATTGATATGTGTCCGGCAACGGAGATGGTTCGTCTGGTGAATACAGGATCAGATGCCACACAGCACTCTCTGAGAGTGGCAAGAGCTTATACCGGAAAAGATAAAATTATCAAATTTGAAGGCGGCTATCACGGATCTTACGATTACGTGCTGTTTTCCACTTATGCACCGCCGTCTGCTTATGGCAACAGGAGAAGTCCTATCACCATTCCTGCCAGCTCTGGTATTCCTGCAGCATTAAATGATTTGATCATTACACTTCCATTTAACGATCTGGAGCTTTTGGAGGAAACTCTCAAGCGTCACGGTCATGAAGTAGCTGCCATTATCACAGAACCAATGCTGGGCAATTTTGGATCGGCCGATCCGGTACCTGGATTTATGGAAGGCCTGCGTAAACTTTGCGACCAATATGGCGTGTTATGGATTCTGGATGAGGTTAAGACAGGCTTTCGTGTTGCCAAAGGCGGTGCTCAGGAGAAATATGGCTATCAGCCGGATTTGACCACTTATGCGAAATCCCTTGGAAATGGATATCCCATTGCTGCTTACGGCGGCAAAAAGGAGATTATGAGTGTTGTAGGTCAGGGCGTCACTCAGGGAGGTACCTATGTGGGTAATGCAGTAGCTGCAGCCGGAGCCAAAGCTACCTTGGAAATTATGACACGGGAAGGTGTTCACGAGCATATCAACGCCATGGGAACCAGACTTCAAAAAGGATTTAAGAAGATCTTTGACGAGGCAGGACTGCCATGTATGATTAGTTCTGAGCCGGCCATTTTCACTGTAAGCTTTGGCATCGATCAGAATCTGGATGCAAGGGACTGGAGCAAGGCAAATGGATCATTATATAAGAAAATTGCAGCGAAAGCATTTGAGAAAGGTGTTTTGATTGATGAAGATCCAAGAGAACCATTCTGTCTGTCTTATTCTCATACAGAGGCGGATATTGATTTTACCTTGGATGTTATTGAAGATGTAGTAAAGCATTTATAAATTTTACGGACGTGCCAACTAATATGAATAAATAAAAACAGGGGGAAACATTTATGGATACAATGGAAGCGATTATGACAAGAAAAAGTGTTAGGGCATTTAAAGATCAGCCGGTAACAGACGAGCAGCTGGAGCAGATTATTCTGGCGGGAACAAGAGCGCCGTCCGGACTCGCAAATGAACCTTGGAGATTTTCTATCGTTAAGGAAGAAACCGTCAAAAATAATATTGCAAAATTGACAAAGCATACCAAGGTTCTGGAAGGAGCCAGCGCGTTAATCTGTCTTTTTATGGACGGGGAAGTTGGATATGATCTGGTAAAGGATTCCAATACCATTGGAGCATGTGCAGAAAATATGCTCTTGGCAGCTCATGCTATGGGGCTTGGCGCTGTATGGATTGCAGAAATCCGCAAGAATAAGGAACAGGTGGCACTTGAGTGCGGAGTGGATCCGGAACGCTATGACCTGATGGTGGTGATGCCAGTGGGTTACAGTGATGAATCTTCGGAGCCAACACCAAGAAAACGGACACTGGAAGATGTAATTATTTCAAGAAGATAGGATGGCTTATGGAAAAGAAAAGAATTGGAATTATAGGAGGCGGTATCGCAGGTACTGCATTGGGGTATTATCTGAGTCTCTATGATGATGCCGAAATTACTATTTTTGAGAAGGACCGCATTGGATGCGGTTCCACAGCAAAGTCAGCAGGAACCGTATGTCTGTTTGATGATTCTCTGAGCAACCGCTATTGGGATGTTCGTCTGTACGGTTTTGAAACTTATCTGAAGATGGAACAGGAAGAAAAAGGCTCTGCAGGCTTTGACAAGACAGGAACTCTGGTTGTGGCAACCACACCGGAGGTTGAAAAGGTAATTAAGACAGGAATTGCTCTGGCGAAGGCTGCCGGATATTCTGGCGAATACATCACCGATAAGGAGCGAATTAAGGAAATCCTTCCGGATATTGATGCAGAAAACATTTTAGGAGCTGGTTATACCCAGGATGACGGATTCTTCGACGGAACCATGATTTCCAACACTTTTGCCAAGAAATTTAAAGAAAACGGCGGAACCATTCATACCATGACCAAGGTTGTGGAATTGATCAAATCAAACAACAAGGTTACAGGGCTGAAGGCATCTGACGGACAGGAGTATTCTTTCGACTGTGTGGTAGCTGTCTCTTATACACATCTGACGCTGCCGACGAAGCTAGAAGTGT